>JBBSVS010000377.1:0-2145 GCA_038046665.1 Thermoplasmatota archaeon | reverse complement strand
TGCACGTTCCCGCTCACGGTCGTGTCGATCAGGGAGACCGTGGAGGCGGTCCCGTCGGACCGGAGCAATCCTGGCGATCCGCCCTGGGTCAGGAGGAGCTGGCTGCCCCGGCTCGTCACGAGGGCGCCACCCTCGAGCACATCCACCGGCAAGGCGTAGTTGCTCCAGATCACGGAGTTGACCAGGGTCAGCGAGGCGCCCGAGCGGATCTTCAGGTACGAGCAGGCGTTCGCCTGCTGGTCGAAGTAGATCCCGCCGTCGGTGATCGTGACCGCTCCGTCGATTTCGAGGCTACCGCTGAGGGAAACCGTGCCCGTGAAACTCTGGGAGGCCCACACGGTGACCGTCGAGGGGCAGATGATTGCGCTGCCCAGCGCGATCGTGAGGGGTTTGTAGTTGTTCGCGACTGTCAGGTTCGGATAGGGCGCGTAGGAGACGCCGGCCCCGCCCTTATACGTCTGGTAGGTCGCGTTCTCCTGGTAGTTCCCGAAGGAGACCGCGTTGGGCAAGGACGCCGAGGTGATCGTGTCGGTCCAAAGCGGGATCAGGGCCGCGCCGTAGGCGCCGGTCTTGTTCCAGGGCATCGCGCCGGTCAGGTCGGTCCGGCCCAAGTACCACAGGGTGGTTGGGCTGGGATTCGCGTTGCCCGTCTCCGGATACTGCGCCGGCGTGGCGCTAGGACTCATACGAGACCAGATCGTCGCCCCCTGGACGGGGGATCCGAAGGAGTCCGTCACAGTGGCCGCGAGCCAGCGCAGGATGTAGGCGGATCCGCTGCCCGAGGGCACGAAGGCCGGGAGCTGCTGGTACACGGGCGTCAGGGCGCTCTGGGCCGCGTCAATCGTCACGTTATACAGATAATCGCGCGAGGTCGTGTCCAGCGTCATCACGTTGTGGACCTGCCAGTTGTTGCTGAAATCCAGGCCCACGTAGCTGTCGTAGGCGTAGAAGTTGGAATTCACGAGAGTGATGTTCTTCGAAAGCCCGCCCCCTAGGGTGTTCTCGTAGATTCGCTCAATGCGGGACTTGTAGAGGTAGGCCGTCGCGCCGTTCATCGTGATGATTGCGGAGTCGTCGTTGTCGGCCCTGAAGGACAGATCCCCGAGGTTCTGGATCTCACTGTCTGTGAACCCAGTGATCTTCGAGGACGTCATGTTGAGGCTCGCACCGGACTGCACGAGCAAGGTGCCGGGGAACTTCAGCACTGCCCCGTCGCGCATGACGAGGGTCCCGTTCACGGTCGCTTGGAGCTTGAGGTAGGGGCTCAGCGTGCTCGTCTGGGACGTGATCATCGAGTTGTCCAGGATCAAGGACCCGCCTGGACCGTCGATCCACAGGGAACCGCGGTGGGAGGTGTCCTGAGTGAAGGTAATCCCGCCGTTCGTCAGCAGGAGGCTGCCCGTGTTGCGGATGTACAACTGCCCATCGATGAAGTAGTTGATCCCCGTGCATACCTGGGCCGTCGTGATCACCCAATTGCCGTTGATCACGGGGGCCACTTGATCGCACGTGCCCGCATGGGCGGGGGGTGCCAGCGCCAGGGCGATGGCGAAGAGGCCGCCCGCGACCATTGCGACGACGATCAGAAGGCTCAGCGCCTTACCGGTCTTTTCGGCTCGGCTAGTCATCAAATGACCTCCCCAGGCAGGGCCGCCAGTAGTGACTCTGGAGGCTACAACCGATGGGCATGTCGGCGGACCATCCCGAGGCTCGTTATAAATAGGTTACCGCACGATTATCTATCTCGATATCGAGATGTTCTCAAACCGCGGAATATCCTCGTTCCTATGGAGAAGATAGAATTATTCATGCTATCCGATTAAAATGGAGAGCTCCGTGCGGATTCTTGCTGAAAATCGACGCGCGGAAAGCGGTCCTCGGACGTTCGACCGGGCTCAGATGACCTTCTTCTTGAGGACCTTCTTGACCGCCGGGACCGCGGCCCTCTTGCCGCTCTTGTCGTCATCCGCGGACATCCGGTGGCCGCAGGCGTAGCACATGATCGCGTCGGAGGAGATCAGCGTGCCGCACGCCGGGCACGGGACCTCCGACTCATCGCCCGATTCCTCGACGGGGGCCTCGTCCTCAGCCATCCGGTGGCCGCAGGCGTAGCACATGATCGCGTCGGAGGAGATCAGCGTGCCG
>JBBSVS010000376.1:0-1051 GCA_038046665.1 Thermoplasmatota archaeon | reverse complement strand
CGCTCAAATCGATCCTGGACGGCTCGGTGGCCGCCGCCGCCGCCAACGTGCTGATTTACGCCACCAGCAACCGCCGCCATCTGCTGCCGGAGTACATGGCCGAAAACCTGACTTACACCCACACCGACGACGGCGAAGTCCATCGCGGGGAAGCGTGGAAAGAGCGCCTCCATCAGGGCGGAAACGTGGGGACCTCCGAAGACGGTCCGGATGCCGGGCAACGCCGCACGAGCCGCTTCCGCGATCCGGATTCCGTCGAGAAAGCTCGATGTGGTGCAGCTGACGCCGAGGAAGGCGGGGCGCTCCGCAAGGAGGTGGTCGCGGATCGCGCGGTCGGAGCCGGGGCGGGCGTAGCAGTCGACGATGGTGGACCGGATGTCCCGTTGTTCGAGGCAGGCCGCGATGCTGGCCAGCCCGAGAGGCGGCATGATGTTGGCGATCCGCGAGATGTCCGCGGAAGCGGCGTCGGCGCGATAGCCGAGGGGATGGACCAGCAGGACCCGTTCGGGATTCAGCATACCGGATCCTTCGGATACCGGATCAGGTGGTCCCAGAGGAGCCCGCGGAATTCGAATTTATGCATGACCGCGAGTCGCTTCTGGCCTTCGACCGGAGGGAAGATCCGGTCCCGACGGCCACGGAATGAGTCGGCGATCATCCCGTTCATGACGTCCGCGTCGATTCGGGGCGAAAAGTAGTATACCGGCTCGAACAGGGACGCCGTGGGGGAGAGGACCCCCTCGGCGATGGCCTGCCCATGGAGGGCGGTGCCCGGCAGGATGCGGATGCCGGAGTAACCGAAGACCACGGTGTGTTCCAGCCGTTGCAGGTTGGCGAGTCCTTCCGTCAAGGTATCGGCCGTTTCCCCCGGACCGCCGAACATGACGAAATGGGCGCAGGGAAGGCGCTCGGCGACGCAGGCCCGGTTCACTTCGAGGGCGTCCGCGAAGGAGAATCCCTTCCCCAGCGAACGGAGGGTCGCATCGCACGCCGCATCGGTGCCCAGTTCCACCGCGTACAGCCCCGCCCGCTTGAGGAGGGCGATCTCCTT
>JBBSVS010000375.1:0-2262 GCA_038046665.1 Thermoplasmatota archaeon | reverse complement strand
CGTATCCGCCCCCGACACGCCCTTGTCCGCCCTGACGATCTGGGACTCGGACGCAGCGAACGTCACGACCGCCGGCGGCACTTATCCGAGTCTCACCGCCACCTATGCGGTCGCGGGCACCTACACCGTGACCCTTTGGGTCAGCGACGGCACGAACACGGCATGGGTCCTCCTGACCATCGTCGCGGGCTCGAACAGCCCGCCCGCCCTGGTGCAGGCGCTGCCCACCGTCGTCTTCGACGAATACACCACCGACTACAACGGCCTCGGCCAGGCCCTCGCGTCCTTCTTCTCCGACCCGGATGGCGACCCGCTCAACCTCACCATCTTTGGCGCGAACCGGGTGTCGACCCGGATCAACGCGAACGGAACCGTCGACTTCTGGGGTGCAGCGAGCTGGTACGGCTCCGAGGTCCTGCGCGTGCGGGCCACGGACCCCAGCGGCGCCTTCGCCGAAGGCTCCTTCCTCGTGACGGTGCGCTTCGTGGACCTGCCGCCCGTGCTCGACGCGCTGCCGAGCCTCACCGTGAATGCGAGCCAGCAATACACCCTGGACCTCACGACCTTCATCCATGACGCGGACACCCCGCTCGCGAACATCACCGTGGCCGTGGACAGTTCCTACGTGACTGTCCAGGGCCACACCCTCCTCATGACCTTCCCCGCCAACTGGACGGGGACGGGATTCAATGTCACGATCTCCGACGGATACAAGACGGCGACGCGGACCGTATCGGTGACCCTCGTGGTCCCGCCAAACCCAACGCCTTCCCCCTCGTGGTGGCAGGCCCCGTACGTGCTCGCGATCCCGCCCATCGGACTCCTCGTGGTGGTCGTCATGTTTGCGCAACGACAGCGCTTCCGGCCGACGAAGGCCTTCTTGGTCGACGAACAGGGACAGCTGCTCCAGGAATTCGCGGTCGACCCGACCTGCGACGTCACCTACGAACAGGTGATGCAGGCGGGCGCCCTCGATGCCCAGGAGAAGGACATCAAGGTGTCCAAGTACCACGCGCGAACGGTCGTGGGGGACGCCCTGGCCATCGTCCTGCTGGCCTACGGGCCGGTGAGCCTCGAGGAGGTCGAGTTCGCCCGGGGGATCCTCGTCAACGTCCAGGACAAGTTCGAGGACCGCGTGAAGACGCGCCTCGCGGAGGTCCGCGCCGCCGAGACGGGCTTCGAGGACCGCACCAAGGTCCTCCAGGAGGCCGAGGCGGACCTGCAGACCCGCTCCCGCGTCTTCGGGGACATGGTCAATGTCTCCACGATCGCGCGCACGAAGCTCAATGCGGAAGCCGAGGTCCTCGGGACCAAGGAGGCCGACGTCACGTCCCGCGAGTCCCTCCTGGCCCAGGACCGCAAGTCCCTCGACGACCTCGCTCGCCAGCTCGAGTCCCTGCGGTACTCCCTCGACGACCGGAAGACAGAGGCCGAAGAGCGGGAGACGGACATGGCGCAGACCGCGGAGGCGCTGACCGCCCGCGAGGAGTCTCTCGCGCCGAGAGAGCAGTCCTTGTCCCAACGGGAATCGGAACTCCAGCAGAAGGGATCGACCCTGCGGGAGGGAGAGGCCGCCCTGGCGGCGGCCCAGGCCAACCTGGCCGCGGACACGGAGGCCTTCCGGGCGAAGGTCATCGAGCTCGACCGGAGGGACCAAGACCTCGCGGACGAGCGGAAGGCTCTGGATGACCTGACCACCGATTACGTTGCAGACCGTAAGTCTCTCGACTCCAAGGGGGCCGAGCTCGAAGCGAGGCAGACCGAGATCGCCCAGAGACTCCAGGAGGTCGAGGCCCGCGAGTCGAGCCTCGCACCCAAGGGGGACGAGCTCGCCAGGCGCGAGTCGGAGTTCTCCGTGAAGGAGGCGAGCTATCAGGCCAAGGCGGACGCGCTGGCCGCGGGCGAGGCGAGCCTCGCGAAGGACACAGAGGCCATGGTCGGGGAGAAGGCCGAGTTGGATGGGCAGGCCCAGGAGCTCGCGGAAGAGCGGAAGGCCCTGGAGGATCTGACCCGGGAACTCGACCGTCGGCAAGAGGCTCTCGACGCCCAGCTCGCCGACGTGAACACGCGCCAGGCCGACGTCACGAATCGGATCCAGGACCTCGAGGCCCTCAAGAACAACCTCGGTCCCCGCGAATCGGCGGTGCTCCAGCGGGAGAAGGAGTGCGAGGAGCGGGCGAACGGGCTCGCGGACCAGGAGGCCCGTCTGCAGAACCAGACAGACCTCGTGGGGGCGAAGGCCCTCGAGATCCAGCAGCGGAT
>JBBSVS010000374.1:0-6502 GCA_038046665.1 Thermoplasmatota archaeon | reverse complement strand
GGTTCCGTGAACTCCCACGGGCACACGACGGGCTGCCAGGGATCCCTGTACTTCGCGTCGAAGGCGATGAGCGATCAGTTCGTCGACGGGAAGTGGCAGAAGGGCCTGAAGTTCTACTGGCAGGGGGACCTCGCGGGCGCGGAGTTCGTGATCTTCGTCGGAGCGAATCCCTACGAGGGGAACTACGGGCCGACGAACCGCAGCTTGCGGATTGCGGACGGGCTGGCCTCGGGCCGGCTCAAGTTCGCGGTCGTGGACCCACGGATGTCGAAGGCCGTCGCGAACGCGTGGAAATGGGTGCCCATCCAGCCTGGCAGCGAGGCCGCCCTGGCCATGGGGATCATCCGTTGGGTCCTCGAGAACGGTCGGTACGATGCGAGTTTTCTCGGGAACGCGAACAAAGCCGCGGCGACCGCGGACAGGGAGACGACGTGGACGAACTCGTCGTGGCTCGTCAAGATCGACGCGACCGGCGCGCCCGGCGCCTTCCTGAAAGCGTCGGAGGTCGGCCTCGCGACGCCAGAGACGCGGACCGGATCCGACGGGAAGCCGTACACCTTCGACCCCTTCGTCGTCGTATCCGCGGGCACGCCGACGCCCTTCGACACGAACGACACCGTCGTGCCGGTCGAAGGGGACCTCTTCATCGACACGACGATCGCCGGGATTCGCGTGAAGTCCGTCCTCCAGCTCCTCCTCGAGGCCGCGTCGGAGTGGCCCCTGGAGGGCTGGGCCGGGATTTGCGGCGTGCCGGCGGAGGACATCGTGGCCCTCGCCCAGGAGTTCACGAGCCACGGGAAGAAGGCGTGTGCGGACATCCACCGTGGGGCCTCCCAGCACACGAACGGCTTCTATAACGTGCTGTCCTGGTTCACCTTGAACCTGCTCGTCGGCAACTATGACTGGAAGGGCGGGATGGTCAAGGCCACGACGTACGGCCACGCGGGCGGAAAGACCGGACAGCCGTACGACTTCTCGAAGATGCGGCCGGGCAAGCTGTCGCCCTTCGGGATCAGCCTCATCCGCCACGAGATGAAGTACGAGGAGACCACCCTCTTCACCGGATATCCCGCGACGAGGCCCTGGTTCCCCTTCTCGAGCGACATCTACCAGGAGATCGTGCCCTCCATCGGGGACGCGTACCCGTACCCGATGAAGGCCCTGTTCCTGTACATGGGCACGCCCGTGTACTCGTTGCCCGCGGGGCACACGAACATCCCGATCCTTCGGGACGTGACCAAGCTCCCCCTGTTCGTGTGCGTGGACATCACCGTCGGGGAGACGAGCATGTACGCGGACTACATCTTCCCCGATCTGTCGTACCTGGAGCGCTGGGAGTTCCAGGGGAGCCACCCGAACGTCCTCGAGAAGATCCAACCGATCCGGCAGCCCGTCATCGCGCCGGTCACGGAGACCGTGACCGTGTTCGGCGAGTCGATTCCCATCGGCCTCGAGAGCATGATCCTCGGGTTCGCGGAGTACATGGGCCTGCCCGGCTTCGGGGACGAAGGCCTCGGACCCGGGCTGCCATTGAAGCGTCCCGAGGACGTGTACCTGAAGATGGTCGCGAACGTCGCCTCCGGGGACGGTGCGGAGACGGACTGGGTCCCGGAGGCATCCGACGACGAGATGGACATCTTCCTGCGGGCCCGGACCCACATGCCCCCGGAGGCGTTCGACTCCGCGAAGTGGGAAACGGCGGCGGATCCCTCTTGGTGGCGGCGCGCCGTGACCGTGCTCAACCGAGGCGGGCGGTTCTCCGGAACCGCATACGACGGAGAGCGGCTCAAGAACAAATGGAACGCCTTCATCGGCATGTACATGGAGAAGCTCCCGGCGTCGAAGAACTCCATGACAGGTGCGCCCTACGGGGGCCTCGCGCGGTACTACCCGATCCAGGACTCCATGGGCAACGCGATCATCGATTCCGGATACGACCTCAACGTGATCACGCACCGGGTCATCGAGCACACGAAGAGCCGGACGATCGCGAACGGCTGGCTTCGGGAGCTGCTGCCGGAGAACTTCATCCAGATCAGCCGGGAGGACGCAGATCGGCACGGGCTGACCACGGGCGACATGGTCCGCGCGGAGTCCGCGTCGAACCCGACGGGGATCCTCGATCTCGGGAACGGCGAAACGGTCCCCATGGTGGGCCGAGTGAAGGTCTCCCAAGGGATTCGGCCCGGGGTCATCGCGTATTCCCTCGGCTTCGGGCACTGGGCCTACGGTTCCCGAGATATCGAAGTGGACGGCCTGGTGGTGAAGGGCGACCCCGAGCGGGCGCGCGGCGTGCACCTGAACTCCGTCCTGCGGACCGACCCGCATCTGACGAATACGACCCTCCAGGACCTCGTGGGCGGCAGCGCGGTGTTCTACGACACCCGGGTCCGGCTCGTGAAGGTCGCGTGACCCGCGGTCCGCCGACGCCTTCATAACGCGGCAACCCTTTCGCCCACTCCGGAGATTCGATGGTCGCACAAGGCAAACTGCCGAAGCACTATCGCTGGCTGAAGGAGGAATACCCTGAGGTCGCGAAGGCTTACGAGAAGCTGGGAGACGCAGTCCATGGCGCCGGACCCTTGGATGAGCGCACGAGGGCCCTCGTGAAGCTCGCGGTCTCCGTAGGCGCGAGGCTCGAAGGCGCGGTCCACTCGCACACCCGAAAGGCCCTCGCGGTAGGCCTCCGGCCCGAGGACATCCGCCACGCCGTGCTGCTCGCGATGCCGACGATCGGCCTCCCGGGGACCGTGGCGGCGCTCTCTTGGGTCGGGGACGTGTTGGCGAAGAAGTGATGCGAGCCTAGACCGCCGTCGCTCTCGTCGGAACACGGGCCCGACTTGTGTCCTCGGGAAACTGCACTCGGTCGATGGAGTCGATGGACCCCGGCTACGGTCTCAGGACCACCTTGAGGGAATCCTGAGCCTGCTCGTGCGGCCCCCGCGGCCGATCGCGGCCCGGATCATCGAGCCTGTGGCCGCCCAAGCGTGAGGGCGGGAGAAGGGCAGGGATCCGTGGACGAGCGGGAGCTTTTTCCCTGGGAAACGATGATAATCGGTGGAGGCCATGCCGCTGGAGGTGAGGTCTCTGAAGCTCGCCCTCGTGATCGTCGGAGTGGTCGTTCTTCTGGCAGGGATCGTCGGTACCATCCTGGTCTCCCAGGCGCAGGCGAACTTGCAGGGTAGGATGATGAACGAGTGCTTGTCGAACCCCTTGTCCCTGACATGATTCAGTCTCGCGTCCTCCGTGGCCACATACGGGCTGTACTGGTGGCTCACGATCCTGCTCGCCGGCGTCGGCGTGATCATCATCATCGTGGGACTCGTCCTCGCGGCCGTCTCGTCGAGCCCACCGACGGCCCCGTATCCGGCGCAGCCGGCCCCGTATCCTGTCCAGCCGGCTCCACCTGTGGCAGGGACCCAAGTCCAACCGTGCGTCCGATGCGGGCGCCCGGTGCGGTGGGTGCCCCAGTACAACCGCTGGTACTGCGACGCGGAACAGATGTACGTCTGATCGAGGCTACGGGCGCAGCACGACCTTGATCGAATCCTGGGCCTTCGCGACGAGGCGAAAGCCCTCTCCCGCCTGCGAGAGCGGCATGCGGTGCGTAATCAGATCTCGGACCTTCACGCGCCGGGTCTTCAACAATTCAATCGCCTCGCGGATGTCCCGCGGGCTCCCGCCGTAGGACGAGGTCATCGTGACCTCTTCCCGCCACAACGCATTGAAGGGGAAGTCGACCTTCGCCGCGGGCTCCGTGGGGGCGAAGAACAGGATGCGTCCGCCACGGTCCACGGAGGCGAGACCCTGGGCGATGGCCTTCGGCGCCCCCGTGCACGTGACCACGAGGTCGGCGAAGCGACCTGCGTTCGCCGATTGGACGTTGGCGGGTACGTCCTCGCGACCGTCGATGACCACGTCCGCGCCGGACGCGAGCGCGGCCTCCTTGCGGAAGTCCACCACGTCCGTGGCGATGACCTTACCGGCCCCCTGGGCCTTCGCGAGGCGGATGTGGAGGAGCCCGGCGATCCCGCTCCCGATCACGAGGACGGTGCCGCCCTTGGGCAACCCGACGCGCCGCTGGCCACGGGCCACGCAGGCGAGCGGCTCGATGAACACCGCCTCTTCGTCCGTGACCTCCTCCGGGAGCTTGAACAATCCGAGGCGGACGTTGATGTTCGGCACGCGGACGTACTCCGCGAAGCCGCCGGGGTCGAAGTTCGTGGTGCGCAGGGTGTCGCACACGGTCTCGTGTCCCGCCTTGCAGTAGCGGCAGGAGCCGCAGGGCACATGGTGCGAGACGAACACGCGGTCCCCGAGCCTCACCTGGTCCACGCCGTCGCCGAGCTTCACGACCTCCGCGGCGATCTCGTGCCCGAGCACCAGGGGTGCCTTGGGCCTGCGATACCACTCCATCACGTCGGAGCCGCAGATGCCGCTCGCCCGCACCTTCACCAGGATCTCGCCCGCGCCGATCGTGGGCGTGGGCAGATCGACGATGCGGACGTCGTCGTTGCTGTAGTACATCGCCGCGCGCATGGTCAGCAGGCCACCGCGACGCTCACTTCTTCCCCTTGCCCTTCACGTGCTCCAGCGCCTCCTTGGCGGAGGCGTGCTCATGGACGATGGCCCGAACCGCGCGGATCATGCCCACGGGGTTCGCGGCCTGCCAGATGTTGCGGCCCATGTCCACGCCGGCCGCGCCGGCCTCGATCGCGCGCTGGGTGAGCTCGAGGGCGTCCAGGTCCGTCTCCAGCTTCGGGCCACCCGCGACCACGAGGGGCACCGGACAGGATTCGACGACCTTCTCGAAGTCCTCGCAGTAGTACGTTTTCACGAAATGGGCCCCGAACTCCGCGGCGACGCGGCACGCGAGGCTCAGGTAGCGGGCGTCCCGCTTCTCCAGTTCCTTGCCCACCGCGGTCACGGCGAGGACGGGCATGCCGACCTCCTCGCCTTCGTCCACCAGCTTCCCCAGGTTCACGAGGCTGTCGTGCTCGTGGAGCGCACCGACGAAGATGGACAGGGCGACCGCGGACGCGTTGAGCCGCACGGCCTCGCGCATCCCCGTAGTCACGGCCTCGTCGGAGAGATCCTCCTTGAGGACGCTCGCGCCCCCGGAGACGCGCAGGACGACCGGCGTCGGGTATCCCGGGTCGACGGACGTGCGCAGCACCCCGCGGGTGATCATGATTGCGTCCGCGTAGGGAAGGAGCGGTTCGATCGTCTTCCGCGGGACCTCGAGCTTGCGGGTGGGTCCGAGGAAGTACCCGTGGTCCACGGCGAGCATGACCGTGCGGCCCGTGGTGGGCCGGATGATGCGCGACAGGCGGTTCTGGAGTCCCCAAGACATGGTGTGCCTCCCGAGGGCCAGGTGCCCGAGGCATCCCATTCGATGCGGGCTATTTATCCTTTCCTCGGGGGGAGCGGCCTATGGACACGCCACTCCGGTCGAGAAGGCGGGAAGGGGCGCGATGAAGGTACCGACGCCCCTCCCCGGTGGAACTCGGTTTCACTTGATGGCGCCCTCGATCTTCGCCTGCAGGTCCGCGGAGATCGATGTGATCTGGTGGACCGCGGCCGCGTGGGACTGGATCTTCTTCATGAGGCCGCCCTTCGTCCAGGACGAAGCCTCGAACTTGCAGTCCATCCCGATGTCCGCACACTTGAAGCTTGGCATGCGGGCGCCATCTCCGGGGGTCATAATAAGGTTTCGCGCGGAGGGTTCTGTCCCCTAATCGGGTGACTTGACTTGACCCTCGCTCTCGGCGGCTGCTGTAACTTCTCGGGTGATGACCGCGTCGAGGATCGCCTTCCACCGGAACCCGTCAGGCAGGGCTACCCCGGCGACATCCCCCGACGTCGAGCTGCCAATCCCCATGTCCGGCTTGACGAGGTTGTAGTAGACCCAGAAGCCCTCCGCGATCATCGCCGCGCCCCCGTCCGTGTCGAACGCCCGCGTGACCTTCGTCCGCTCCTTCTCCGTCCCGTGCAGGCGCTCGATGCGGTTGTTCGACTCCGCCACCAGGATGCTCGGAACGCGACGGGATGACGAAGCCGCTCAGGTCGTCCGCCGTCAGCTCGACCTGCCCTGACGATCCCGTGAACCACTTCTCGAAAGGGAGTTGCCCGATAGGTGACCGAAGGAAATACGAGACGAAGCGGGAATCGAAGCCCGAGGTTGGCAGGACGATGGAGAACATGGCCCTCCACAAGAACCGGTTGGTCGCACTCGTACACGGCAGCCCTGCCCATCGAGCCGTAGCCGGTCGAGGTCGCGCGAGCGAGCCCGACAGGGCGGTCCGGAGGGGCGCGGCTCAGGGCGCGGGGCAGAAGCACGGGGCCCGGGTATTCTGGAACTCCAGGGTCTCCTTTAATTAGTTCCCGAACTTCACGGGCTCGCAATGGGACGCGACTTGACTTATCTCGCGCCCCGAAAGACTTGCGATGGGGGTCGGCCTGAGTGGCGGTAGAGCTGTGGGTCTGGGGCGGCTTCGTCGCC
>JBBSVS010000373.1:0-4841 GCA_038046665.1 Thermoplasmatota archaeon | reverse complement strand
CACGGACGGCTCCCGGGAGATCGCGCGGGACGAGTTCCCCGAGGCGGAGCTCCTGGCCCTCCCGGAGAACCGCCACTTCGCCCGCGGGACCAACGCGGGATTCGAGCGGGCGTTGCAGGACCACGACTGCGCATACGTGGTCGCCCTGAACAACGACACCCGGGTGGACCCGGAATGGCTCGCGGCCCTCGTGAAGCCCGCGGAGGATGCACGCGTGGGCAACGTGGCCTCAAAGATGCTCCTCATGGACCACCCCGACGTGATTAACGCCGCGGGCCTGCGGATCACGCGGGACGGTGCGGCGGTGGACCGCGGCTGGCTGCAGAAGGACGAGGGGCAGCTCGACCGCGACGTGGACGTGTTCGGGGCCTCGGGCGCCGCGGCCCTCTACAAGCGGGAGGCCCTCGATACCGTGGGCTTGTTCGACGAGGATTTCGTGGCGTACCTGGAGGACGTGGACCTCGCGTGGCGCATCCGCCTCGCGGGCTGGGAATGTCGGTTCGCCCCGGAAGCCGTGGTGTACCACAAGTTCTCAGCCTCCTCGAACGCGAACTCGACTTGGAAGACATACGCGAGCGAACGGAACCGCATCTGGAACCTCGTCCAGAACTACCCGTGGCGGTACGTGGCTCTCGCGCCACCGTGGAACGGTGTGAGAAACGTCGCGGCCCTACGTCGTCGCGCCTTCCCGGGAAAGTACCCTATCGCCCTCGGCGCGTCCCTCCGGTTCCAGGAAGTGATCCAGGCCCACCTTCGCGGACGCCGAGAGGCCTACGCCGGACTCTCGAAAGCTCTCGCGAAGCGCCGATTGCGGGCGAGATACCGAAAGGCCACCGCGGCGGACGTGGGCAGATGGCTTCGCCGGTACGGAATCGGCATCAAGGACATGCCGGTGCACTGAGACCTCACGGCTTCGGCGGGGCGGGGAAGCAAGCGGTGCACATCGGGTCCACGTCACCCATGGCCTTGTGGTACTCGCAGAAGCGCTGGGTCTGCATGAGGCCGACGCAGAACTCGTTGATCGTCGAGATCTGGTCGGACATGGTTATGCCTTTGGAAATCCTCCCTGCCAAGTCGTCCACGAACCTCTTGATCTCGGGGAAGCGGCGGAGCATCTCCTGGTCGACGCCGCGGCTCTGGGTGTTGTAGTGGCTGACCGCCGCCTGGGTGATGCCCATGGCCTTGGCCACGTCAATCTGCTTCTTGTGATAGGTGCGGAGGAGTTCCCGCGCGAGGCGCGCGCGGATCGTGGGGAGCAACTTGGCCACGACGACTTCCTGGGGTTGGATCATCAGAATTGCCCGGCCCTGCCGTCGGGGACGACTAGTGTATAACGGCGTATTTAAGTGTGACGACTTTTCCATCCCGGAGGGAGAGAGCACGGGTCTTCCTCGGACGGGTGCTCCTGAGAAAGCCGAGAGGCGATTTGTCCGTGGGAGAGAGCCACCAGGGAGAATTGAACTCCCGACCTGCCGCTTACAAGGCGGCTGCTCTACCGACTGAGCTATGGTGGCGCGCGGCGCCCATGGGCGCGGAGTCTAAAAGGGTTTTCCGCACGCCCTTGCAATCGATGGCGCGTCTCAGTTTCAAATTCGGAAACCGAAGCCAAGCCTTTATTCCCCCGGCCCAAGGTCTGCGGGTCGCGTGATCGAACTCCCCTGCCCGACCTGTGGCAGCGAGCTCAACTTCTTGGAGCAGTACCAGCGCTACTACTGCCACCAGTGCCAGCACTACGCGCCCGAGGGCTACGGCGCCCACGGCGCGAAGAAGTGTCCCACGTGCGGAGGCATCCTCTCCTACGTGGTCCAGTACGATCGTTTCTACTGCTTCCGCTGCAACGCCTATGCGGCCGTCGAGGCGACCGCACCGGCTGCGGTGGAGCCTGTGCCTGTCGCGGAACCCGCCCCGAAGGCGGAGCCCGCTCCCGAGGCGAAGCCCACGGAGCCCGTCGCCCCTCTGACGGCGGCAATCCCGGCGCAACCCGCGATTCCTCCCTCTCCCCAGCCCACGCCTCAGCCCGCACCGCAGGCTGAAACGCCGCAAACCGCGAAACCCGCAGCCTCGGAGACCGCTCCGAGCCCCGCGCCCACGGCAACTCCCGAACCGGCGCCCGCGAAACCCGCGGAGCCCGAGATCGAAGGGCCCTCGAAAGCCATCGCGGCCCTGGCCTCCGCGAAGCCCGCCGTGGTCCGCGTGAAGGTCTTCGCCATGAGGAAATCCGAGCTCATGGACCTCTGCAAGGCCTACGACCTCGATCCCTCGGGGACCAAGGATCAGCTCCAGGAGCGGCTCCTGAGCTTCCTGAACTACCTCGAGGAAGAGTCCCAGCCCGAGGCCGAGGAACCGGCCCCCGTCCCCGGTCCCACAGCGGAAACTCCCAAGGAGGAGAAGGCCGAGGTTCCCGTCGCGCCGGCGGAAGCGGAACCCCACCCGACGACCGCGTGGACCGCGGTCGCGAAGGCTCCCGAGCCTGCGGTTCAGACGTCCGCCGGATCCCAGACTCAGGTGGTCGTCATTGAGGAAAAACCTCCGCCGGTGGCGGCACCGACGCCGATTCCGATTGTCGTGACGCACGAGCCCGTTGAGGCGCCCAAGGTGGAGCATCCCTGCCCGACCTGCGGCCGGGAGCTCAACTACATCTCCCAGTACGGCCGGTGGTACTGCTACTTCTGCCAGAGGTACGCGCCCGCGGCGAAGTCGAAGAACGCGTGCCCGACCTGCGGCGCGACCCTCCGTTGGATCGACCAGTACCAGCGCTGGTGGTGCGATTCCTGCCAGAAGTACGCGCCCGCGGACCTGCCGAGGCCGAGCGGGGCCGCGGCCGTCGCCGCTCAGCCGGCCGAGCGTGAAGCCGCGAGGCCCGTAGTTGCCGCGGCGATTGCCCAGCCCACGGTTTCGGCCCACCGTCACGCCCACCCGAGCACGGGGATCGGGCTCGTGGCCTTCGGCCTCGTCCTGTTCATCCTCGAGGAGCTCCTCGTGGAGTTCCCCGCGGTGTTCCCGATGCCCTTCGGGATCAACCTGCCGGCCGAGGCGGTCGTCGTGATCCGGTTCCTCGCCTTCTTCTTCGTCGCCCTCGGCGCGATCGCGGGGCTGATGGCCCTGCGCGAGCGGGCGTGAGGCAGGAAGGTTTTTCCGCCCGGGGCCCTTCGAAGCTGGGCCCATGCGCCTCCAGCAGGTCGTGAAGGACGAACGCCATCCGCGGCAGTTCGACCCCCGGGAGTACATCTCCACGTGGACGGAGAAGGACCTCCTCCACTCGAAGGTCGTGGACGCGTGGGTGATCATCTTCCGAACGCGCGGCTGCTACTGGGCTCGTGCGAGCGGATGCTCCATGTGCGGCTACGTGAACGACGTGGCCCAGGAGGTGTCCGCCGCGGACCTCGAGCACCAGCTCGACGCGGTCCTGAAGAAGCACACGGGACAGCCCATGGTCAAGGTCTACACCTCGGGGAACTTCTTCGATGACCACGAGGTCTCCCCGGAGATGCGCGAGCGGATCTTGAAGGAGCTCGGGGACCGCTGCGACAAGGTCATCGTGGAGACCCTGAGCCACCTCCTACGGCGAGAGCAGCTCGAGCATGCGACGAAGTACGTGGGTGAGCTCGAGGTGGCTTTCGGCCTCGAGTCGACGAATCTGCGGGTGCTGCGGCACAGCGTGAACAAGGTCTGGGGTCTCGAGGAACACGCGAAAGCCGCGGCCCTGTGCCACGACGTCGGCGCCAGCGTGAAGACGTACCTCCTGATCAAGCCGCCCTTCCTGACGGAGCGAGAGGCCATCGAGGACGCGGTGAAGTCGGGCCATGAGGCGGACCCCCACAGCGACACGATTTCCTTCAACCCGGTGAACGTGCAGAGTCGCACGCTCGTGGACCGCTTGTTCCGCCACGCAGAGTACCGACCGCCGTGGCTGTGGTCCGTCGTGGAGGTCCTCGAGCGAACGCGGGACCTCAAGGCCCACGTGAAGTCGCATCCGACCGCAGGCGGGATGGCCCGCGGTGCCCATAACTGCGGGTCCTGCGACCGCAAGACAGTGGACGCGATCGAGGAGTTCTCCTTGGGGCTGCGGTCCTCCTTCGACGACATCACATGCAGCTGCAAGGACCTCTGGCGGACCTACTGCGAGGTCCAACCCTTCATGCTCACGTCCTCGGACCCGCTCGTGATACTCGAGGCGTAACGTTGATACGACCGCGCTCGGTGCGGGGGATTCGATGCGGGCCTACGAGCTGAAGCGGGGCCATGGGAAGAATCTCGAGGGCGGCAAGCTCCGCGAGATCGTGGCGGAGGCGTTCGGGTCCGCGACCGCGGACGGCGACAAGATCGTCGTCTCCTACGGCGCGATCGGAAAACTCGTCACCTGGACGGACGGCAAGAACCTCTTCGTGGACATGACCATGAAGCCCGGCGTGCCTGACGACGTGGCCACGGAGACCATCGCCCGGAACAACCGCTTCCTCGAGGCCGCCACGGGCATGAACGCGAAGGAGCGCAACAAGAAGCTCCAGGCCAAGGCGAAGGAAGGCAAGCTCTGAGTCCCCGCCTCCAATTCTGAAAGACCACCTCGGCCAGGGTGCCTCCGTTGCCCGCGTTATGGTTATTTGACCATAACAGGCTCCTGGGAATCCGAGGGAGGCCGAACAGGGCTCTCGCTGACGCTCGAAGGAAATGGAAAAGCAGGTGAGGTGCGGACTCCGGCTCACAGGCCGAAGAGCGCACCCAGTCCCGCAGCGGCCTCTTCCTCGGAGACCTTTTCCTCTTCCTTCTTCTCCTCTTTCTTCTTCTCGTCCTTCTTCTCGGCTGCGGGTGCGGCCGCGGGAGCGGCAGCGGGCATCGCGACG
>JBBSVS010000372.1:0-8928 GCA_038046665.1 Thermoplasmatota archaeon | reverse complement strand
GGGGGAATCCGACCGTGGCCCGCGGCCAGCCCGACGGCCCATGGCGTCGTCGTGAGGAACGAGTCGGCGCCGGCCTCGAGGAGGAACCCGTCCCGTCGCGTCGTGCGGATGGAGCCGCCCAGGTGGCCGCGTCGCTCGAGGACCTTGATGGATAGGCGCCCGGCATCGGGATCCGCCCTGCGGAGGTAGTGGGCCGCGGCCAGCCCTGTGATGCCGCCGCCCACGATGACCACGCGACTCGTCACGCCCTCACCTTGTCCCGTACCGCGTCCGCCATGGCGTCGATGAACTTGGGGTCGGCGTTGAGGGACGGGGTCCGCTCCAAGCGGACGCCCATCCTCTCCGCCAGCTCCTTCGCCTCGATGTCCACGTCGTAGAGGATCTCGATATGGTCCGAGACGAACCCGAAAGGGACGGCGAGGATCGCCGTCTCCCCCGCCTTCCCGAGCTCTTCGATCACGTTCTCGAAGGGAGGTCCGAGCCACGGGTCCGCGGTGCGGCCGGCGCTCTGGTACGCCAGACGGGACCGGACGGGCGGGAGGCGCGCCCGGATCGCGTCCATTGTCTCCCGCAGCTCCTTCTCGTAGGGATCGCCCTCGTCCAGGATCCTCCTCGGGAGGCTGTGGGCCGTGAAGAGGATGTAGGGATTCGGATATCCTTCCTTCGCGAGGGCCAGGAGGCTTCCCACGACCTTCGAGGCGAAGGCGTCCGCCAGGGCGGGCTGTTCGTTCCAGCTCTCCACGTAGTCGACGTCGAGGGAGAGGCCCTGCGTCCTGAGGCCCTCCCTCACGGCGTCGAAGTAGGCGCCGACGCTCATGCGGGAGTAGTAGGGCGTGAGGCTGAGGGCCACGACCCGCCGGAGCCCGTCCCGGGCGATGGCCGACAGGGCCTCGTGGATGTAGGGGTGCCAGTGGCGCATGCCCACGTAGGCGCGGACGCGGTGGCCCTCGGAGGCCAGCTTGGCCTCGAGCCCCTTCGCCTGCTGCGTGGAGGTTTCCAGGAGGGGCGACTTCCCGCCGATGCGGGCGTACCGCTCGCGGAACTCCTCCACGAGCGCCGGCGGCGTCGGTCGACCGCGACGGATGTCCTTCAGGTACGGCTCCACATCCTCCAGGGAATCCGGCCCGCCGAGGGCCATCGTCAGGATCGCCGTCGTCTCCGTGGCCATGGTTTCCCCTCACACCCCGGTTGCATCGTGGACGAGCCGCACTAATCCCTCGAGGTGCTCCGACGGTGTCTGGGGCAGGACCCCGTGGCCCAGGTTGAACACGTGGCCCGGGCGGCCGGCGGCGCGGCGCAGGACATCCCTCGCCTGGGCGCGCCACACCTCCGGCGGGCCGAGGAGGGCCGCCGGGTCGAGGTTCCCCTGGATCCCGCGGTCCTCCCCGATGCGGCGCCACGCATCGTCGAGGGGGATGCGCCAGTCCACACCGATGACGTTGCCGCCGGGGGCGGCGAAGTCCTCCAGAAACCCGGCCGTGTTCGTGCCGAAGTGGATCACGGGCACGTCCGCCTCCCGCAGGGATTCGAGGAGCTTGCGGCTCCAGGGCGCCACGTGGGCCGCGTAGTCGTACGGCGTCAGGGCACCGACCCAGCTGTCGAAGACCTCGAGGGCCTGGGCCCCCGCCTGGGTCTGGGCCCGCAGGAAGGCCCCGATGGATTCCGTGAGCTGGGCCAAGAGGTGCCGCCAGGCGTCCGGCTCGCGGTGCATGAACCGCTTCGTCTCGAGGAAGTCCTTCGAGGCTCCGCCCTCGAGGAGGTAGCTCGCCAGGGTGAAGGGCGCTCCCGCGAAGCCGATGAGGGGGACGTCCGCCTTTTCCCGCACCCGGCGGATTGCCTCGAAGACGAAGGGGAGCCCGTCCTCCGGGTCCAGGGGCCGCAAGCGCGAGACGTCCTCTGGCGTCCGGATTGGAGGTGAGAGCCTCGGCCCGACCCCTTCCTCAATCTGCACGCGGACGCCCATGGGCTCCAGGGGGAGGAGGAGGTCCGAGAAGAGGATGGCCGCGTCCACGCCGAGATCGTGGACGGGCTGGAGGGTGATCTCCGCGGCGAGCCGCGGGTCCTTCGCCAGCTCGAGCATGCCGTGCTTCGAGCGGAGCTCGCGGTAGGCCGGAGAGGACCGTCCGGCCTGGCGCATGAACCAGACGGGCGTGGCGTCCACGGGCTCCCGCCAGCAGGCGCGGAGGAAGCGGTCCTTCACGCGCTCAGGACCTCCTTGAACGCGGCCGCGGCGGCCTCGACGGTCCGGTCGATCTCCGGGGTGATGTGGGCCGAGGAGAGGAACGCGGTCTCGAAGGGCGCGGGGGGGAAGTACACGCCTCGCTTCAGGAGGGACCAGAAGAGGCGCCCGTAGGCCGCGCGGTCCATGGCATGGCCTTCCGCGTAGTTCCGCACCGGCGTCCCTTGGAGGAACACGCCGAGCATGGAGCCCACCCGCGGGAATTGCACCGCGATGCCGGCGTCCTCCGCGGCGTCGCGGAGGCCGCGCTCTAGGCGGACGCCCGCCTTCTCGAGACGACCGTAAAGGGCGGGTCGGAGTTGCCTCAGCGCGGCGAGCCCCGCAGCCATGGCCAGCGGGTTGCCCGAGAAGGTGCCCGCCTGGTACACCGGCCCGAGGGGCGCGACCCTTTCCATGATGTCGCGCCGCCCGCCGTAAGCACCGACGGGAAGACCGTGGCCGAGGATCTTGCCGAGGCACGTCAGGTCGGGCCCCACGCCGTACCGCTCCTGGGCGCCGCCGGGGGCGACGCGGAATCCCGTGATGACCTCGTCGAAGATCAGGAGGGCCCCGAAGTCGCGGGTGATGCGGCGCAGCCCTTCGAGGAACCCTGGCTCGGGTGCGACCACGCCCATGTTCCCCGCGACCGGCTCCACGAGGACCCCGGCGATGTGGGCGCCATGGACTCGGAACAGGTCCTCCACGGAGGGGAGGTCGTTATACTTCGCGAGGAGGGTGTCCTGGACCGCGCTCGCGGGGACGCCCGCGGACCCGGGGAGGCCCGCGGCCGCGACGCCGGAGCCGGCTCTCACCAGCAGGGAATCTGCGTGGCCGTGGTACTCGCCTTCGAACGTGACGATCTTGTCCCGCCCCGTGAACCCGCGGGCCAAGCGGACCACGGACATCGTCGCTTCCGTCCCCGAGTTCACGAACCGCAGGAGGTCGATGCTCGGGAAGAACCGCTTCACTTCTTCCGCGAGGCGGACCTCAGCTTCTGTGGCGGTGCCGAAACTCGTGCCCTTCGCCGTGGCCGTCCTCACGGACCGCACGACGGCGGGGTCCGCGTGGCCGAGGATGAGCGCTCCCCAGGACATGCAGTAGTCCAGGTACCGCCGGCCGTCCGCGTCCTTCAGGTAGGCGCCCTTCCCGCTCGCGATGAACCGCGGCGTGCCGCCCACGGAGCGGAAGGCTCGCACGGGGCTGTCGACCCCGCCCACGAGGCTCTCCTGGGCGCGGGCGAAGAGTTTCTCGGACTTCGGCGCGCGCGGCACCCCGGCAGCCTCGGACACCATCTCAAATCCCCAAGGCGTCCAGCATCTGCTCGGGCGTGGACAGGATGCAGGTGAAGATGGGCGTCTCCTTCTCCGTGTACTTGCTCGACTCGCTCGGCCGCAGTTCCATGACGAGGTCGAGGAAGTCTAGAGGGTCGTCCGACTCGAAGGAGAGCACGAACTCCTGGTCGTCCAAGCCGAAGGAATAGGCGGTGTGAATCTTCACGTTCGGGTAACGATGGCCGATGCGAAAGTGGCCGCGCATGATCTCTTGGCGGCGATCGAAGGGGATTGAGTACCACTCTCGCTTTTTCGTGAATGGGTACACGAAGAGGTACCGGCTGCCCATGGGCCTCGCCTTGGTGGTGGCTCCCTCCTGCCCTTCGTGGGTGTGGCTACCCAGGTACTGTGAGCGCTTGCTCGCGGCCAGGTACGCGTAGGACGTGTCGAGGTAGTGGCCCAGATCCGTGGAGGACACTCGGCGGGCCATTTCCCGGAACGTCTCGACGCTCGGGTCGATGGCCCAGATCATGAGGTCCGCGTCCGCCCGGATCCCCTGGAGGGAGTAACATCGCAGCGTGACCTCGTCCTCGAGTCCGTGCAGGAGCGCCGCGAACTCCGCTTTCTGCTGCTTCTTCATGTCCGCGGGCAGGTGCCGCCAAGCCGGTTGCACCTTGTAGAACGTGTACTTGAGGAACTCCCGCGGCTCTTCGTCGTCGTTCCCCCCGCCGTGGGCCTCCTGCATTTTCCTCTCGCCTTCCGTCATCGTGGATCCCCCCGCTTCCAACGCGCGACCTCCTTCGCGTGGTACGTGATCAGCAGGTCGGCCCCGGCCCGGCGCATCGCGGTGAGCGTTTCCTCCACGATCGCGCGCTCGTCGATCCAGCCCCTCTCCGCCGCCGCTTTGATTAGGGAGTACTCCCCGCTCACCGCATAGGCGGCCAGCGGCGCGTCGAACCGCTCCCGTGCGGCCCGGATCATGTCCAGGTACGCGAGCGCCGGCTTGATCATGACGAGGTCCGCGCCCTCCTCCAGGTCGAGGGCGATTTCCCGCAGGGACTCCCGCAGGTTCGCGGGGTCCTTCTGGTAGGTCTTCCGGTCCCCGAACCGGGGTGCGGAGTCCGCCGCCTCCCGGAAGGGTCCGTAGAATGCGGATGCGTGCTTCGCGGCGTAGGCCATGATGATCGTGTCCTCGAAACCCTCTCGGTCCAGGGCCGTTCGAATCGCCCCCACCTGGCCGTCCATCATCGCGCTCGGGGCGACGACGTCGGCGCCGGCGCGGGCTTGGCTTACCGCGGTCCTCGCGAGCAGCTCCAGGGAGGCATCGTTGTCGATCCGCCCCTCCCGCACGACGCCACAATGGCCGTGGTCCGTGTACTCGCAGAGGCAGACGTCGGCCATGACGATCAGGTCGGGAGCCTCTTCCTTGACGGCGCGGAGGGCCTCCTGGACGACGCCGTCGTCCGCGTAGGCACCACGGGCCATCGCGTCCTTCTCCGAGGGCAGGCCAAAGAGGAGGACCGCGGGCACGCCTAGCTCCTCGAGCTCCCCCGCCTCCGCTGCGGTCTCCTCGACCGTCAAGCGCCGAATGCCCGGCATGGACGGGATCGTCGCGGCTGTGCGCGGATCCTCCCGCACGAAGAGGGGTTGGATCAGCTGCCCGACGTCCCATGCGGTCTCCCGCACCAGGGAACGGAGCGCGGGCGTCCTTCGAAGTCGGCGAAGCCGTTGGCGGGGTTTCGGTAGTTCACTCATGGGCGCTCACCTTGGATAGGCTCTCAACAAGCCCGGGCACCGTGTGTTCCTCCGCCACCACGGTCACGTGGAATCCCAGGGACCGTGCGGCTTCCGCGGCCACGGGTCCGATGCACGCCGCTTCCGCCGTAGACCGGACTCTCTCCAGCAGGTCCTTCGGCAGGAGGGACGCGAAGTTCTGTGCCGCGGAGGCGCTGGTGAACAGGACGAAGTCGATTCTCCTTTTGCTCCGGATCGGCTCGAGATCGGGCGAGGCCGGGACGGCATCGTAGGCGTCGACCTCGACCACGTTCGCTCCGCGACTTCTTAGCTCGTCCGCGAGAGACTTCCGCGCGATGCGGGAACGCGGGAGGAGGATGCTTTTCCCGCAGACGTCCCCCAGGGCGTCCGGGATCGCGTCCGTGAGGAACTCGTCCGGCACGACATGGACCGGGAGGCCGACCGCCTCGAGCGCGGCCTTCGTCGCGGGCCCCACGGCGGCAATCCTTCCCTGGAGGCGGGACAGGGGCACGGTCAGATCCCGAGCCCGTTCCACGATGGCGTCGACCCCATGGGTGCTGGTGAACACGATCCAGTCGTAGGTGTTCCATCGGAGGAGGGCCCGGTCCATCGCTGCGATGTCTGCGGGCGGGACGAGGCGCACCGTGGGGAAGGGGATCGCGGTCGCACCTTGGGCCCGGAGGGCCTCGACCAGGCGATCGGTGCGGTCCTCGGAGGCCGCCACGAGGAAGGTGCGCCCAACGAGGGGAGCTTCGTGCATCTACGTGAACGCCTCCAGGATCGCCTCGCCTCCGCCGTCGCGCAGGTCCTTCCAGGCCGCGTCGACCACGTCTCGCCACCGCTCCGCGGAATCCTGGGCATACGCCCGCACGATCCGCCGGCCGTCCGGAGAAGCGATCACCGCGCGGAGCGTCATCGTGCCCCGCTCGAGTGCGGCCAGGGCCCCGAAGGGCACGTTGCAGTTGCCGCCCACGCGGGCGCTCAGCTCCCGCTCCGCCCCCGTGGTCTGCCGCGTCTCCGGATCGTCCACGGCGGAGAGCATCCGGAGCACGGTGGAGTCCTTCGCGCGAGCCTCCACCGCAAGGGCGCCTTGTCCCGGCGCGGGCGTCACGACGTCCGGGAAGATGGGTTCCACGATGCGGTCCTCGAGATGCAGCCGATGGAGTCCAGCGGCGGCCACGACCACGGCGTCAAATTCCTTGGCGTCGAGACGTCGGAGGCGCGTGCCCACGTTGCCGTGGAGGTCGGTGATTCGGAGGCCTGGCCACCGGGCGAGCAGCTGTGCCTGGCGCCGGAGGCTGCTCGTGCCGACGCGGGTTCCCTCAGGCATATGCCGAATCGAGAGGCCGTCGTGGGCGACGAGGACGTCCCGCGGATCCGCTCGCGGCGGGATGGCCGCGATCCTGAGGCCTGAGACGAGTTCCGTGGGCATGTCCTTGAGGCTGTGGACCGCGAAATCGATGCGGCCGTCCAGGAGGGCTTCCTCGATGCGCTTGGTGAAGGCCCGCTTCCCGTTCAAGGAGGTACCGAGGTCCTCTCGGTAGCCCTCGTCCCCGTGGGTCTTGATCGGGACGATCTCGAGCCCGGCGTCGGGATGGGCCTTCCTCAGGCGGCCGAGGACCTCCTCGGTCTGGGCGAGCGCCAGCGGGCTCCCGCGGGTGCCCACCCGGAAGGTCTGCGTCATCGAGGACGTCCCCCCGTCGCTTGCAGGCCGACGACGAGTTCCCGGACGATTTGGGACCGGGTCGCCTCGGGGAGCTGGCGGAGCCGCTCCGTGGGCCCGTGGAGGAATCGGTTCACGAGGCGCGTTGCGAGCTTGTCGACGACGGCTCGGTCCTCCTCCGTGAGGCGGGGAAGACGGGCGAGGGCGTGCTCGACCTCCTGCCGGCGCAGCTCCTCCACGGCCTTGCGGAACTGGACCACACCGAACTCGCCCGCGGGGCGGAGGGATTCGAGGAGGCGTCCCGTCTCCTCGCGAATGCGGGATTCCGCGCGCGCGAGGGCCGCGGTAGGGAGGGGCTGCAGTCCCCATGGGGCCAGCCCGTCGATGTCCGTGAGGGTAACGCCCTCGAGGCCGCGGCACCGCGCGTCGATGTTCCTCGGAAATCCCAGATCGATGAGCCAGAGGGGACGTCCTTGACGCTTCGCCAAGGCCCGGCGGACGAGCGCCAGGGTCACCAGCGGCCTTCGAGACGCGGTCGCCGCAAGGACCACGTCGGCACGGACGAGGGACGCCTCGAGACGGGCCAGCCTCTCGCCCCTCCCTCCGAGGTCGGTACCGACTTGCTGTGCCTTGCGAAGATCGCGGTTGAGGAGGGTGAGGGACGCCCGACCGCGCAGGCCCCCGGCCGCGATGCGCGCCATCTTGCCTGTGCCGAGGAGGACGACCTTCGGATGGGCCACGGGCACCGCGTGGTCGATGAAACGAATCGCCGCGTGGCTCGCGGATGCGCGACCCGCGTCGAGGCCGGCGAGGGCTCGGATGCGTGGCGCCGCACGGGCCGCCTGTGCGAACAGGGAGCCGAGGAGGGTGTCCTGGCCCCACGTGTGGGGCCTCAGGGTGGGCGCGCGTCGCACCTGTGCGGTCACCTGGTCTTCGCCTTGGGCGAGGGAGTCCAACCCGCTCGCGACCCGGAAGAGATGCGCGGCCGCATCCGCGTCCTCGAGGAGGTACAGCGCCGGGGACCCTCGCGGTAGCTCCAAGGCATTCCGGATGGCCTCCGAGGTTGCCTGGGGCGACCCGGTGACCGCGTAGACCTCGATCCGGTTGCACGTGGTCAGGAGGAGGAGATCCTCCCACAACGGCCGGGGTCCGCCCGCTCTCCTCATCCGGGGATAGTTCGCCTTGCGGAGGAGCACCTCGCGCGCGTCCAGGGGACAGGTCCGGTGGTTTGCGCCCACCAGGAGAAGATGACGCGCGTCCCGCTTGGACGACGCCTGCGGCCGTCGATGAGAATGTGCCCTCTCGAGACGCATCGACCTTCCGGGAGTCGCGGACCCAACCTGGATATAAGAACGTATGTGGAAATTATTCACATTAAAATGATAATTTCGGTTTCCCGAAAGCAGGCCTCAAAACGGCGTCGGTGCCTCGAGCTATCTTGATATCGTCCTCCGTCATCCGGTGGGGCGATGCGCGTCGACCTCATCGAATACGCGACCCTGGAGATCCCGCGCAAGGAACGGTTCACGATCGCCCGCGGTTCCTCGGATGTCGCGGAGAACCTCTTCGTGAGCGTGCACTCGGGTGGCGTCGTCGGCTCCGGGAGCGGCGCACCCAACGAAGTGACGAAGGAGACCCTGCTGACGATGAAGGAAGCCATGAAGACAATCATGCATGGTCTCACCGGATTCGATTTCCGGACGCCCCGCGAGGTCGTGGACCGCGTGGATCGGGTCCTCCCGGGCAATCCCTCGGCCAAGGCGGCTTTCGACATCGCGATCCACGATCTGGCGGCCCGCATCGCCGGGCAGCCCCTCTACGCCTACCTCGGGGGCTCGAGGGACCGCATGCTCACGGACATGACGATCGGCATCATGCCGACGCCCGATGCGGTCGAGCGCGCACGCCGATGGACCCAACAAGGCTTCCGCTCCCTCAAGGTAAAGGTGGGCACCGACGTGCGGGCGGACCTGGACCGCCTACGCGCGATCCGCGGGGCCGTCGGCCCGAACGTGGAGCTG
>JBBSVS010000371.1:0-2911 GCA_038046665.1 Thermoplasmatota archaeon | reverse complement strand
CCGTAGGCGCCTGAGCACGGAGCTCCGGCCGAAGGCCCAGGAAGCACGGAAGGAAACATTCAAATCGTTTTTATTTCAAGCCAAAAACATGCCGTTTGGAGTGGTAGTTATTCCTCGGCCTCTCCCTGAGAAAAGCCGTCGATAGAAGGATCGCAAGCATGACCAAAAATTTAAACTCTCGCCACGATCTTGATCACGTCGCCATCCTGGATCGGATGGTCCCGGCCCACGACCATCTTCGTGCGGGCGTCGATGGTGCGGATGAAGTGTTTCCCCAAATCCGTGTGGACCTTAAAGGCTACGTCCACCGCGGTGGATCCGCGCGGGACGAGGAAGGCGTCCGGCAGGACGTTCGCCTTCTTGTCCGTCCACTTCGTCTCGTCCTCCACGGGGAAGACCACGATCAGGTCAAGGAGCTTGAATATCGCCTCCTCGACGCACGCCTGGACGCCCGTGGTGCCGTGGGCGTCGAGGAACGCCCTCACGCGCTCCAACCCCTTCGCCTGGGCGGCCGAGAGCTTCGAGGGATCGAGGACGCGGAAGGACGAGGTCCCCGGTTCGTAGGCGACGAGGCGAGCTCCCGCCGCGCGCCGTAACGCGAGCTCGTACTCCGCGCACGTCGGCACGGTGCGGTAGCCCTCCACGCGGGAGAGCGTCTCGAGCTGCTCCGTCTTAGCCGCGTCGGCCTTGTTCGCCGCGATGATCATCGGTTTGCCGCGCCGGCGGAGGCCGTGGGCCAGTCGGAGGAGGTCCTCGTGGGTCCATCGGGCCATCTTCTCGACGAGGGCGGAATCGCGGACCGCAAGGTGGATCTGGGGCTCCGAGAATCCGAGGCCCGTGAGGCGGTCGTAGAGCATCCTCTCGGGAGGGACCGCTTCCAGGTCCGCTCGCCGGGCCTCCTTCTCCCAGTTGCGGGCGAGGATCCCCGCGATCCAATGGGCGAGCTCCTCCTCGAGGAACCGCACGTCCTCCAGGGGATCATGGCTGCCCGGAGGGACCGCGTTCCCCTCGAAGTCCGTGGCCCCGGAGGCGTCGATCACGTGGACGAGGGCGCTCGCCTGCCTCAGGTCGTCGAGGAACTTGTTCCCAAGGCCGCGGCCCTCGTGGGCCTTCGGGACGAGGCCCGCCACGTCGAGGAGCTCCACCGGGATCAGGCGGACGCCGTCCTGGCAGGGCGCGTTCTTGGGGTTGCAGGCCACGCCAAGGTCCAGGTGGGGGCACCTGTGCCGCACGTAGGCCATCCCGCGGTTCGGCTCGATCGTCGTGAAGGGATAGTTCGCGATCTGGGCGGGGGCGAGCGTCGCCGCGGAGAAGAAGGTCGACTTCCCGACGTTGGGCTTGCCGACCACGCCGAGTTCCACGGATGGGAAAAGGGCTCGAGCCTCAAGTAGATTCGGGGCCGTACGGCGGAACTTCGAGAGTATTTATGGTGGACCCTTCATCTCCCCCGCCGTCGTGCCTCGGAGGCATTCTATGGAGCGCGCGGTCGTCCTGTGCGACGGGTTTTTCGGTCAAAACACAGGGAAGACGGCGAACGGCCTCGTCCGGTACTCGAAGCGCTTCCAGATCGTGGCGGTCATCGACCATACGAAGGCGGGGAAGGATGCCGGGCAGGTCCTCGACGGCAAGGCGAACGGCATCCCGATCGTGAAGGACCTCCGGGAGGCCCTCAAGAAGGGCAAACCCGAGAGCCTCGTCATCGGCGTCGCGACCTTCGGCGGCTACATCCCGAAGGAGTTCCGCCCCACGATCAAGGAAGCCATCGAGAACGGTCTGAACATCACGGCCGGCCTCCATGAATACTTGAACGACGACCCCGAGTTCGCCGCGCTCGCGAAGGAGCACGGAGTCCAGCTCATCGACGTCCGCCGACCGCGATCCATCCGCGAGGCCCAGCAGTTCAGCGACAAATCTCGCCACCTCCCGTGCCTCCGCATCCCCATCCTGGGGACCGACGGGGCGATCGGAAAGCGGACGACCGCGCTCCTCCTCACGGACGCCCTCAGCGAGGCGGGGATCAAGACGACCTTCGTGGCCACCGGGCAGACGGGTCTCCTCCAGGGCTCGCCCTACGGCGTGCCGCTCGACTCGATCAAGGGGGACTTCATGGTCGGGGAGTTGGAGTCCGAGGTCGTCCGAGCCTACGAGGAGACCAAACCGAAGGTCCTCATCGTCGAGGGCCAGGGGAGCATCTCCCATCCGGCCTACGTGGCCGGCACGCGGTCCATCATCATGGCCTCCATGCCCTCCGCGATCGTGATGATGCATGCGCCCGCGCGCAGGACGCGCACGTTCCGGCGAGACGTCGTCGCGTGGCCCATGCCGACGCCGGAAGAAGAGATCGAATGGCTCGAGTTCTACACGCGCATCGCGGGCGGCGGCAAGGTCGTCGCGATCGGCATCAACCACGAGAACATGACGCGAGAGCAGGTCGAGGCCACCGTGAGGGAGTACGAGGCGAAGTACGGCCTGCCGACCGCGGACCCCCTGTGGCACGGCTGCGGCAAATTCGTCGATCGGATCGAGCGGATGCTATGAAGATCTCCAAGTCGCACCCCCGCTACGAGTCCCTCGTTCGAAGGGAGAAGCTTGTCCGGGCGTGGCGCGATGGCGTCGTCGTCCCGGAGGGGCTCATCGCCCACGGGCGCGGCGAGGCCTTCGACTATCTGCTCGGCGAAGAATCGAGCGCGCCCGCGCTGGTGGCGGAGAAAGCGGCCGCGGCCTTCCTCGTGCGGGCGAAGAGGCCGGTGATCTCGGTGAACGGGAACGTCGCGGCCCTCGCGGCGACACAGGTTGTGCGGCTCGCCGAGGCCATCCCGGCACGCATCGAGGTGAACCTGTTCCATCGCACGGAGGGCCGAGTGCGACGCCTCGTCAAGGTTCTGGAGAAGGCCGGTGCGGAAGAGGTCCT
>JBBSVS010000370.1:0-8739 GCA_038046665.1 Thermoplasmatota archaeon | reverse complement strand
CCTTGAGGCGTAGGGATCCCAGCCACGAGACGCTCTCGTCCAACGGAGGACGGAGCCATCCCGGCGGGAGGACGTAGACGCGCGGGTCTTTCCGCTCCGCCTCCGAAAGGGAGGAGATGCGGCGGTACTCCAGCTTCACCCCATGCCGCACATAGACGTCCGCGAGGTCCGCGATGCCCTCCGCCACCGCCACCTCGACCCCGAGGCGGTTCACAAGGGCGATCAACTCCTGGCTCTTCCCGAAGACGTAGCCGCCAAGGGCCACGGGTCCGTCGGCCAGTTCCATCTCGAGCCAGGTGAGCAGGTCACCCTCGACCGCGGTCTTGTCGGGGAAGCTGTACCCCGGTTTGCCGTAGGTGGCGTCGACGATGAGGGCATGCACGCTCTCCGGCACGGCCTTCCCGCAGGTGGCCCCGCCCTCCGGGTTGAAGTCGCCCGTATACAGCAGGTCGTCCACCCGGACCATCGCGGAGCCGAACACATGCCCCGCGTCCTTGAGCGTGAGGTGAAAACCGTTCAGTTCCATCTCCTTGTTGTACGACAGCTCGATGCCCGTGCCGGAGCCGCGCCGGACCCGAAGGACCGCGAGGGTCTCCGGCGTCATCACGCCGCCGGAGGTCAGGTGGTCCATGTGACCGTGCGTCACGACGGACCCGGGCGTCTTGCGGTCCGGGTCCAGGATCACCTCCTTGAGGCCTTCCTGGACGAGGATTCCGCCCTGGTGGCGGACGTGCATCAGGCCCGCCTCGTGAACACATACCGGGTCGGGATGCGCCGCTTCAGGCCGGTCCAGTACTTGCACCGCTCGCATCGGTAACCCAGCGTGACCGTGCCTCCGAACACGGTCATGTTCCGCACCCGCCGCAGGCGCTCCCCGCAGACGGGGCACCGGATGAGGCTCCTCATCTCCTCCGTGTCCCGACAGTGGATCTCGAGGTCCACCAGGCCGGAGTCGATTGCGATCTTGCGCAGGCGCGCCTCGCCCACGCGGAAGACCTCCTCGCCCTTGAGGTCCTTCTCGACCAGGGCCTTCAGCTTCCGCTGAGAAGGGACCTCATGCCGGGTTGCGAACAACCGCCCGAGGGACTCCTTGAGGCGGGCCTCGCTCGCGATGTGGTACTCCGGCATTGCGTGTGGGAACGGCGTGCCCCTTACTAAGGTTTCGAGGGGATGCGGGGACGGCCAACCCGCAGAATGCGATCGGAAGGGCAGCCTGGGCTGCAGCAGGTCCCGTCACTGGGACGAGGCGGTACATCGCGGAGGCCGTCGTGACCCAGACGTAGCCGTCGGGCGACTGGGCCACGCCGACGATGCCGCTCGGTACCGTGGCGACGGTGGAGTCGATCGTGACCACGTCGTAGTCCGGCGGGGCGAGCTCCAGGTCGTGGAGGCGGTGGTTCGCATAGTCCCCGAAGAGCAAGTCGCCTTCCAGGAGACCGTAGACGGAACCCGTATAGAACACCGCATTCGTCGGGACGATGACGGGCGTGTAGGCGAGAACCGGATCGAGGTAGGGCGGCGTGTGGGCGATGCCCCGCACAATCGGCCAGCCGTAATTGCCGCCCGCCACGAGGAGGTTGATCTCGTCGCTGTCCGAAGGCCCGTTCTCTGTCACGTAGGCCGAGTGAGTCACCGGATGGAACGCGATGCCGAACATGTTCCGGTGGCCGTAGCTGTAGACGTAGGGGTTGGCGCTCGCGTTCCCCGCAAATGGGTTGTCGGAGGGCACGCTGCCATTCGGATTCAAGCGGAGGACTTTTCCCGTGAGGGCAGAGAGATCTTGTGCGGAGCTGGGTACCGCACCGTCCCCCACGACGACCCACAGCTTCCCATCCGGCCCGAAAACAATCACACCGCCGTTGTGGATCGTCGCGGAGGGGATGCCGTCCAAGAGGATTTGCATCGCGGTCCCGTTGTCCCCCGAGGCCTGGACCTTCACGATGCGGTTCTCGAATGTGTCGTTGGCGGTGTCGTGATGGGTATAGTAGGCATACATCCAGGGATCCTGGGGGAACCCAGGCGCGAGGGCGAGCCCCAGGAGACCACGTTCACCCGTGAAGTCCACGTTCGCGAAGGAGAAGAAGGGCGTGGGCAGGAGTGACCCGCCTCGGATGATGCGGATGCTCCCGCTCAGTCGCTCCGCGAAGAAGATGCGGCCGTCCGGGGCGAAGGCCAGGGCGTCCACCCAGTTCAGATTCGAGTAGCGCACCTCGAACGTGTAGCTCCCGATCCGCGGTGGGCTCGGAGACGAGGAGAGGAGAACATAGGCCATGGCGGCCGCAAGGACCGCCAGCACGAGGACGAAGACGAGCAGGGCGAGGCGGGATTGCCGCACAGTCCATGGACACGCCTGAGGGTACTCGTACCTTTCCCCATGAGCCACCGCGGGCCTACTCGACGAGGGCGACGAGGCGGATCGGGGAACCGGTAGCTCTTTTCAGGCGCAAAGGGAGGGCGATGAGGAAGAAGCGGGAGGCGCCCAAGGCCGCCAGGTTGGCAATGTTCTCCAGGATCGGGATGCCTGCCGCGAGAAGCGTGTGGTGCGCGGGGTAGCGTCCGTCCTCGGGGTGGTCGATGTTCGCGGTGTCAATGCCCACGAGGCCCACCTTCCAGCGGACGAGCTCCTTCGCCGCCTCCTCGGACAACCCCGGATTCTCGAACAGGTAGGCCGAGGTCCCCCGCCTCCGCTCCCAGCCCGTACGCAGGAGCATCGCATCTCCCTTCGCGACACGCACGTGGAGTTGTGCCCGCGCCTTCGCGATCTGCGCCTTCGCGATGAGGGCCTTCGGCCCCAGCCCGCGCACGTCGAGCACGTGTCCGCGGACGAGGAACGTCTCGAGGGGTAGCTGGTCGAGCTTCTTCCCCTTCGGCTCAAAGTGCCAGGGGGCATCCACGTGGGTCCCCGTGTGGCTCAGGAGGAAGAGAGACTCCGCGAGGAAACCGTGGGCCTCCCGCGTCGTCCACTGGGGGACGGCGGGCGTCGGAGAGGCGGGGAACACCGGCGTGTCCGGGCCGATTTCCTGGGAGAGGGCCACGATGCGGGAGAAGGTGACCCGCGTAACCTCACGGGGCATGGCTAGCCGCGAAGGGCGTGGCGGCACTTACGCGTTTCTGGGGGGGCAAGGGTTATGGCGGGCGAGGGACTCGCAAGATCGTGGGCCTGCAAGGCGTCCGCACGATCTCCCAGCTTCACGAGGTCATCGTGGACTGCCGCCGGTGCCCGAGACTCGTCCGATACCGCGAGGCCGTGGCCGCGAACAAAGTCGCGCGCTTCCGCGATTTGGTGTATTGGGGACGCCCCCTTCCCGGCTTCGGGGATCCCCACGCGCGCCTAGTCGTCGTGGGTCTGGCACCCGCGGCTCATGGAGGGAACCGCACGGGCCGCGTGTTCACGGGGGACCGCAGCGGGGATTGGCTCTATCGCGCCCTCTATCGCGCGGGCTTCGCGAATCAGCCCACCTCGGTGTCGAGGGACGATGGGCTCCGGCTGAACGACTGCTACGTGACCGCCTCGGTGCGGTGCGCGCCGCCCGGGAACCGCCCATCCCGCGCGGAGTTCGCCCGCTGTGCACCCTACCTCGAGCGGGAGCTCGAGCTTCTCTTGGACACCCGCGTCGTCGTGGCGCTGGGCCAAATCGCCTGGGATGCGTTCCTCAAAGCATGGGCTCACACCGGTCATGAGATTCCGAAGCCGAAGCCGCGGTTCGCCCACCTGGCCCGAGTCGTTCTCCCGCCCATCGCCCTCATGGGCTCCTACCATCCGAGCCAGAGGAACACGCAGACCGGGCTCCTCAAAGAGGAACGGTTCAACGCGGTGTTCCGGACGGCGCGCGGCATCCTCGAGGGCGAAGCGGTCCAGGGGCCCCGCAGCCGAGCCCCTACAAAAAGGAAACGCTGAGCCGACTATACTTCGTGGCAAAAAGGGATTATACCTGCGGCCGCTTGGCCGGACCCATGGCCGAGCCGAAACGCGTGATTATCCTTGGGGCCGCGGGCCGAGACTTCCATAACTTCAACACGTGTTTCCGTGACGACCCCGCGTACACGGTCGTCTGCTTCACGGCCACCCAGATTCCGGGGATCGCGGACCGCAAGTATCCCGCTGTCCTTGCTGGAAAGCTCTACCCGGACGGCATCCCGATCTACGCCGAGGACGAGCTCCCTCAGCTCATCAAGAAGTTCAACGCGAACCTCGTCGTCTTCTCGTACAGTGACGTGGACTACGCGTATGTCGGGCACCGCGCGGCCCTCGCGAACGCGAACGGCGCGGACTTCATGTTGATCAACGCCGAGTCGACTATGATCAAGTCCAAGGTGCCCGTCGTCGCGATCTGCGCGGTCCGCACGGGCAGCGGCAAGAGCCAGACCACCCGCCGCGTGGCCGAGATCCTCCGAAGTCACGGCAAGAAGGTCGTCGTGGTCCGCCATCCAATGCCGTATGGGGACCTGGCGTCCCAGGCCGTCGAGCGCTTCGCCACCTACGCAGACCTGGACAGGTATGAGTGCACGATCGAGGAACGCGAGGAGTACGAACCCCATATCGAAAAGGGAACCGTGGTCTACGCGGGCGTGGACTACGAGGCGATCCTCCGCCAAGCAGAGAAGGAGGCGGACATCGTCCTCTGGGACGGGGGGAACAACGACACGCCTTTCTACAAGCCGGACCTGCTCATCGTCGTGGCGGATCCGCACCGCCCCGGCCATGAACTCCTGTACTATCCGGGCGAGACGAACATCCGCATGGCCGACGTTGTCATCGTCAACAAGGTGGACACCGCCAAACCGGAGAACGTGGAGCTCGTGAAACAGAACGTCCGCTCGGTGAACGCGGACGCGGTCATCATCGAGGCCGCCAGCCCGATCACACCGGATGACAGCGTGCCCATCCGCGGGAAGCGTGTGCTCGTCATCGAGGACGGACCCACCCTAACCCACGGCGGCATGGAGTACGGCGCGGGCTACATCGCCGCCCAGCGCTTCGGGGCGGCGGAGATCGTGGATGCGACGGAGTACGCCGTAGGCTCGATCAAGAAGACCTACGAGAAGTACCCCAACTCGCGGAAAGTCCTGCCCGCGATGGGCTACGGCCCGAAGCAGATCAGGGAACTCGAGGAGACGATCGACGCGGTCCCCTGCGACCTCGTCGTGAGCGGAACGCCCATCGACCTGAGCCGCGTGCTCAAGACGAAGAAACCCGTGGTCCACATGCGCTACGAGCTCGACGAGATTGGCCACCCGAACCTCGAGGATGTCCTCAAGGAATGGAAGCTTCTCTGAGCCGCATGGTCGTCCAGACTACTGGGTCCGCGTGAACTTCCTCGGGTTGAGGCGGTAGTATTCCCAAAGAATCGCTACGGACAGGCCGAAGAACAGGATGAGCCACTCTACCGGGTTCGTTACACTGAAGAGGAACCCGGAGACCGCGGCCGGTATGAGTACGATCGCGAGGAATGTGGTCCAGACGACGGCTCGCGCGAACGTGCTGCGCGGGTCGTGGCCGCGACGCCCGAGAATCTCGGGGACCACTACGAAGGAGAATAAGATTGCTCCGAAGGTCGACGCGACAACCAAGAGGTCCACCATGCTCACCCACGCCATCCGGCGTGAGCGGATGAAGATTCCTCGCGAAGCCCTGCATCGCACGGCATGGGCACAAGTTTAATCCCGCCTCGCCGATGCGTGCCTCGGGCGGGAGCGGCATGGTCACGAAGATTGCGGTCATCGGAGCGGGGGAGATGGGCCACGGCATCGCGGAGCTCGCGGCCCTGCACGGCTATCAGGTCTCAATGCGGGACATCAAACAGGAGTATCTGGACCGCGGGATGGAGCGGCTGAAATGGTCCCTGGACAAGCTCGTGGAGAAGGCCCAGATCCGGAAGGAGCAGGCCGAAGAGGCCCTGTCCCGCATCCATCCCACCCTGGATCTCGCCGAGGCCGTTCGAGAGGCAGACTTTGTCATCGAGGCGGTCTTCGAGGACGTGGAGCTGAAGAAGAAGATCTTCCACGAGCTCGACGAGCTCGCACCCGACAAGGCGATCCTGGCCTCGAACACGTCGGCCATCCCAATCACGAACATGGCCTTCGCCACGAAGCGGCCGACGAAGGTCGTCGGAATGCACTTCTTCAACCCGCCGATCCTCATGCCTCTGATCGAGGTCATCCGCGCGGAGAAGACGAGCGACGCCACCCTTCAGGCCGCCGTGGACCTCGCCAAGGCCCTCGGCAAGACCGCGATCGTCGTGCGCAAGGACGTCCCGGGGTTCATCACGACCCGCGTCCTCGCGCCGTACATGAACGAAGCCGCGTGGATCCACTACGAGGAGAAGATTCCCATTGAGACGATCGACGCCGCAATGCGCTTCCGCGCGGGCTTCCCCATGGGGCCCTTCGAGCTCGCGGACCAGGTGGGCATCGACCTGCTCTTCACGGCCCAGGAGAAGGCAGGCGTCCCCGTGCCACCGCCCTTCCAGGAGAAGTACGCCCAGAGGAAGTTCGGGAGGAAAACCGGCGAGGGCTTCTACTCGTACAGGGAAGGTCGCCCGAAGCTCACCCCGGACATGGGCGCGAGATTCGAACCGATCCGCATCCTCGCCCCGATTGTCAACGAGGCCGCGGAACTCGTCGCCATGGGCGTCGCCGACCCGGCGGAAATCGACGAGGCGATGCGCCTGGGGACCGCCTTCCCGAAAGGGCCCCTGGCCCTTGCGGACGACTTGGGGATCGACAAGGTCCTCGCGGCCCTTCAGGGCCACAGGCGCACTAGGCCCGCGAAGCTCCTCCAGGAGATGGCGGCCCGCAACGAGCTCGGCGTGTCGTCGGGCAAAGGGTTCTACGAGCATGCGGCGAAGGGCGAGGAGAAAGCTTACGAGACGATCCTTGTGGCGAAGGACGCGGCCACGCACGTGGCCACGATCACGCTGAACCGCCCGGATCGCCTGAACACGTTGCCCCCGCAGTTCTTTGAGGACCTGGACCGGGCCCTCGGGGACATTGAGCGGGACGACAGCGTGCGTTGCGTCGTGATCACAGGTTCGGGAGACCGAGCGTTCAGCGCCGGTGCCGATCTCACGTCCTTCAGTGACATCTCGAAGGCCTACAAGGTGTGGCGCCTTTCCCGGAGATCCGAGGAAGTCTTCGCGCGCCTCGCGAACTTCCCCAAGCCGACCGTGGCCGCCCTCAACGGATATGCCTACGGCGGCGGCCTCGAGCTCGCCCTTGCGTGTGATTTCCGTATTGCCGCGAAGCGGGTGAAGCTCGGCCAGACGGAGATCAACCTAGGCCTGGTCCCGGGAGCAGGCGGCACGCAGCGTCTCCTGAGGATCGTCGGCCAGGCGAAGGCCAAGGAGCTCGCGATGCTCGGGAGCCGCCTCACGGCGGACGAGGCCGCGGGCATCGGACTCCTCACCAAGGGCGTCGAGAACGATGCCTTCGAGACCGAGGTGCGATCCTTCGCGGAGAAGCTCGCCCGAGGTCCGCCCATCGCGATGCAGCTCGTGAAGGCCCTCCTGAACCGCGGCGGGGACATGCCGCTCGACGCGGCCCTGGAGATGGAGGCCCTCGCCTTCGGCGTGGTCACATCCTCGGAAGACATCTACGAGGGCATCCAGGCCATGATGGAGAAGCGGGAACCCAAGTTCAAAGGTGAGTGAGCGCGGCGGCGATTGGGCTCCCACAGGAGTCCGTTCAGCGGGCGATGACGCCCTTCTTCGCCAGGGCTTCGATCTGCTTCACGGAATATCCCAGGGACCGGAGGATCGCGTCGGTGTCCTCTCCCTTCGCGGGCGCCCGGGCGGGGACCTGGGTCTTCGAGACGGAGTGTTTCGCGGGGTGGGCGATCACCGGCATCCTCCAGAGACCGGGCACATCGACGACCGGGAGAAGGTTTCGAGCCTTCACCTGCGGATCCTTCACCAAATCGGAGACGTGGCGCACCCCGATGACCGGCAATTTCTCCTTCGCGAAGATCGCCTCCCAATCCTCCTTCGTCTTCGTCTTGAACCGCGCGCGGAGCGTCCGGACCACACCGGCCTTCTCCCGCTCGTCCGCGAACTGGGATTCCGTGAGCTCCGGCACCCCCACGACCTCACACAACCGCGCCCAGAACTTCGGCTCCACGGCGGCGACGGCCATCCACCCGCCGTCCGCGGTCTCGTAGAGATTGTAGAAAGGGAAGGTGCCCGTCAGGAGTGTCTCTCCCGCCACAGGCTCCTCCCCTGTGGCGAGGTACCGCGCGAGGTTCAGGACCATCAGCGACACGGCGGTGTCGAAGATGGACACGTCGACGAATTCCCCGCGCCCTGTCCGGTCGCGGGTCCGCAAGGCCACGAGCACGGAGAAGGCGGCGTTGTAGCCGCTGGCCAGGTCGGCCATGGGGACGCCCGGGATCACGGGCCTTCCGTCCCGGCCGCCCGTCACGCCCAGGATGCCCGCGTGGGCCTCGAAGGTGAGGTCGTGGCCGGGCACGTCCTTCAACGGTCCGGTCTGGCCGTACCCGGAGAAGGAACAGTAGATGAGCTTCGGGTTGAGCCTCGAAAGGGTCTTGTGGTCCGCGCCGAGTCTCTCCATCACGCCCGGGCGGAACTGCTCCATGACGATGTCCGCCTTGGGCACGAGTCTGTAGAGGATCTCGCGGCCGTCTTTCCGCTTCAGGTCCACCGCGAGGGACTTCTTCCCGCGGTTCACCATGAGGTAGGCGTAGGAGACGCCCTGGAGCGTGGGCGGGACCGTCCGCATGTAATC
>JBBSVS010000369.1:0-7301 GCA_038046665.1 Thermoplasmatota archaeon | reverse complement strand
GTGGACAAGACCACGGTCGGGCTGAATGATACGCTCACGTACACGGTCTGGGTGAACGTGAGCGGGAGCGGGCAGATCCAGAGGGTCACGCTGAACCTCACCTTCCCCGCGTACCCGAACCGGACCTTTCCTGCAATCCTCCTCATCCCCGGTGCGGCCACGGGCCCTCCCGGCTGCGCCCAACTCGCCGTGGATTCGTGGCAGTGCGTCAACCTGCGCGGCGGGAGCTCCTACCGGTGGACGATTCCCGCCACGGTGTCGGACCTCGCCTCGGTCGGGTATTCCCAGGGAGCGAACGCCACCCTGGTGACGGAGAGCGGCGGCGCGAGCCAGACCCTGAGCGGGGCCGCTAGCGTCTACATCGCGGGTGCCGTCATCGACCTCCGGATCACGTCGAGCCCGGCCTACACGGCTCGGGCGGGGGACCTCATCGCGTTCTGGATCAACGCGACGAATACCGCGGACGTGAACGCGAGCCAGGAGGCGAATGCGAGGGCGAACAACGTCGTCCTGAGCATCGCCTTGGACCGCGGGCTGCGACGGGGACCGGGGTCGCCGGATCTGACCGCGAATGCGGCCAACCTGACGCCGAAGAGCACCCTCGCCTACTCGATCCAGGTCATCGTCGAGAGCAACGCGACGCCGGGGACCGTCGTGGGCATCCATGCCGTCCTCTCGTACGACGACTTCAACGGCCATCCGCTGCATTTCGAGAACAGTTCCACCCCCATCTACATCCGGACGGGGGACATCGTCTCGACGCCGAATCTAATCGCGGGCGCAGCAATCGGCCTCGCGGCGGTCATCGCAACCCTCGTGGTCTTGCTGTATTTCGGCCAGAGGAAGATCGCGATCGACGAGGCCTTCCTGATGCACCGCAGCGGCGTCCTCATCCACCACGTGAGCCGCAACCCGGACCTGAGGAAGGACGACGACCTCGTCGCCTCCATGTTCGTGGCGATCCAGGAGTTCGCGCGGGACTCCTTCAAGTCCGAGGCCCTCCTGGACGAGATGTCGTTCGGCGGGCGCAAGGCCGCCGTCGTTCGCGGGGAGCACACGATCCTCGCCGCGGTCATCTCCCGGGGCGACGTGGAGTACCTGATCCCGCAGATGCTCGCCGCAGTCCGCGCGGTCGAGGCCACCTACGGCCGGGTCCTGGGGGCCTGGGACGGCCGCATGGCGAAGCTCACCGGCGTGGACCGTATCCTCGGGCGCTTCCTAGGGGGCGGCTACCGCTCCGCGTGGCGGGCGAACCTCACGTGAGACCTCGCGTGTCGGAGTGGGATGCGAGGTTCAGAAGTGCGAAAGAACCTTTAACTACGGGCGTTCGGCTATGGTGGCCTGAGGAGGCAAGGAAGCGCCTTGTCCGGACATCAGGATGGGGATGTTCGCATGCCGAGGCCCACGAGGCCGGAGACCTCGGTCCTCGTGCGAGAACGACTCGAGAAGGATGCGAACGACTTGGACGCGCTCTTCGTCCTGGCGGCGATGCGAACGCAGGCGGGCAAGATGGACGAGGGCCTCTCGGTTCTCGACCGGGTCCTCATGATGGACCCGTCCTACCCGGGCGCCTGGTTCTTCAAGGAGAAGCTGCACAAGATGCGGGGCGAGCCGGACCAGGCCGAGACCGCGCACGTGCGAGGGGAGGCGGCCGAGCTGTGAGCGCCGCTCCCGACGTGGTCAAGCTCAAGATCTGCATGGCCGGAGAGGCGATGGTCGGGAAGACGTCCCTCATCCGCCGCTTCGTCCTCGACGAGTACGACGACCGGTACACGGCCACCCTGGGCACGAAGATCACGAAGAAGCGGATGGCCATGGTCCACCCGGAGGACGGACGGGCACTGGACGTGGACCTCATCCTCTGGGACATCATGGGCACGCCGACCCTGCGGGACCTCCTCAAGGAGGCCTATTACCACGGGGCCCAGGCCATCCTGGGGGTGGCCGACCTGACGCGCAGGGACACGCTGGGAGAGCTGGACTCCTGGTCCCGCTCGATTCGGGAAGTGACGGGGGAGATCCCGACCTACGTGGTCCTGAACAAGGCGGACCTCACGGGGGAGCGGGAGATTGACGAAGCCGCGATCGGCGACCACTGTCACGCGAGGGGCTGGCCCTGGTCCTACACGAGCGCTAGGACCGGGGAGGGAGTCGAACGGGCCTTCCAGGGCATCGTGGGCCTCGTCCTCGCGAGGGTGTGAGACTCAGGTCATCCGCCAGCGCTTGTGGGCCTCCGCGCCCTGCGTGAAGCAGAAGTGGACCGTGTTGAACTGCTTGCGCAAGGAAGCCACGTCCACCGCGATCTTCTCGGGGGCCTCCCCCTTCACCGCCACGCGGGCAATCAGGCTCGCGACCTCGCGCATCTGGGGCTCCCGCATCCCGAGGCGGGTCAGCTCCTGCGTGCCGAGGCGCACGCCCGACGGCTTCACGGGGGACGTGTCCCACGGAAGGAGGTTCTTGTTCGTGATGATGTTCGCCTTCTCGAGCGCGAGGGCGACGTGGGCCCCGCCGCCCTGGGCCGAGACGTCCGTGGCCAGGGTGTGGCTCTCCGTGAACCCGTACTTCTCCGCCAGGACCTTGATGCCGTCCTCGTGGAGGGCCTGGCCGAGGGCCTTCGAGTTGCGCACGATCTGGTCCGCGTAGGCGCGGCCGAACTCGAGGTGCTCCGCGAGGGCCACGCCCAGCGCGGCCATCGCGTGGAGATGGTGGTTCGACAGGACGCCCGGGAAGACGGCGCGCAGGAGCTTCTTGATGAACTTCTCGTCGGCGGAATCGGAGAGCATGATCCCGTGCTGGGGGCCCGGGAGGGTCTTGTGCGTGGAGCCGGTCATCACGTCGGCGCCCTCGTGGAGCGGGTCCTGGAACTTCCCGCCGGCGATGAGGCCGATCACGTGGGCGCCGTCGTACCAGACGTGGCAGCCCGCTTCCCGGAAGGCGTCCCCGAGCTCCTTCAGGGGCGTGGGGAACAGGAAGACGCTTTGGCCGAAGGCGGCCACCTTGGGCTTGACGAGCTTGATCAGCTTCGCCGTGCCGTCCACGTCGATGTTCATCCGGTCCACGTCGAACGGATAGTTGACGGTGTTCACGCCCCGCATGCCCGCGGCCCCGAACTTCGCGGAGCTGATATGGGCGCCGTAGCTCAGGGCCACGGAGGTCATGATGTCCCCGGGCTCCAGGAGGGCAAAATACACGGCCATGTTGGCCGTGGTGCCGCTGATCAGGCGCGGATCCGCGTGGCGGACCCGGAAGAGCTTCTTCGCGAGCTCGGTCACCCGGATCTCGACTTCGTCCGTGTAGAGGTTGCCTTGGTAGTAGCGCTCGCGGGGCAGGCCCTCGGCGTACCGGTCGCCGAAGTCGGAGAGGAGGAGCTCGCGCGCGAGCGGGCTGATGACGTTCTCCGACGCGATCATCGGCAGGCACTGGGAGAACCACGCGTGGTGCTTGTCCACCTGGTCTTCGATGAAGGCGACGTCCTCGTTCATGGCCCCAACCGTCGTTGGGAACCGACCTTCGGGTTAAATACATTGGGAGGGAGGTCAGCATAGGTTCACGGGCGGATTCTTCATGCGATAGGAGTCGATTCACGAATCGTCGAGGCCCATCGTTCGCATCGCCTACCACGGCCCATTGTGGTTGAGACTTGCGGCGCCTTTGGTGCTCGGGTCATGGGTCATCCTTTTCGTCTATCTCGTCGTGTTCACCAATCTGCCGTACGCAGCAATCCTCCTTCTCCTGTTCCCGCTCGTTGCGCTCTCCTGGACTATCTCGCTCGTCACCGCTGGAGTAGTATGGGAAGTGAGCCCGAGTGCATTCACGGAAAGTGTGGGGGCTCGGGTGCAACTCACCGTGCCTTGGTCCGAGGTTGCGGGCTTGCGAGCCGAAGGCAACACTTCAGCGTTGTTTGCGACAATGTCGCTTGTGGACAAACGCGGAAAGACTCGTGTATGTCTCGTGACCGGTGCAGGCCTGGGATTCGGCGATCTGCAGGTGACTTACGAGTCGGCCGCCTACTACCTGAAGGGCTACGGAATTGAGGCGAAGAACACCCTCGGATGGCTCCCCAAGCAGGACACAGAGGGTAGTAGACAGGCCCGAGGAGAGCGAACTGGTTTCCTCCTCCATCTCTCGGTGTCACTCGTGGCATCGGGTATTCTGATCTTGTTCACGGGATCCATGGGAGGCCGACCCATCTCAGTGGAGTGGGCATTCGGGCTGACCGCCGCAGGTCTTGCACTCCTCGTCGTCTCGCGTTTACCCTCCAGGAAGGTCGCGCGGTCTCCAAACGGCACCACCCGACCGAAGCCCCGTAATCCCTAGACTCACTTCAAACTAGAAGACGCGCGCTTTGCCGGCGACGATGCGTTCCGTGAGCTTGTAAATGTTCTCGAGCTCCTGATCCATGATCGCCTCGGCGTCCTTCTTGATCGAGGCGAGATTCGTGCCCTTCTCCGGGATGATCTGCGCCGCGGCGGCCTGAGGCTCGTCGATCGGCTTCCCGATCTGGGAGACGATGCGGACCCAGACCTCCTTCACCTGGCCCGGGTGCTCCTTCACGATGCGCTCCGCGATGTCGAAGGAGAGGAGGTTGTAGAGCTTGCCCACGTGGGTCACGGGGTTCTTGCCCGCGGCGGCCTCCATGGACATGGGGCGATAGGGCGTGATGAGTCCGTTGACGCGGTTCCCCCGCCCGACGGACCCGTCGTCCCCGTTCTCCCAGGAGAGCCCGGTGACCGTGAGATAGAAGATGCCCGCATCGTAGTTGTCGCCCGTGTTGATGTCCACCTTGACTTCGCGGTCCGTGTACTTCACCGCGTTGTCCAGGACCCGCTCCCGCAGCTCCTGGACCACGTTCTTGTAGTGGTCCTTGTCCGGGACGTATTTGTCCACCATCGCGGCGGCGATCGTGAGACCAATCTTGTCCCCCTGCCGGACGCCCATGACCTTGATGTCCTGGCCGACCTCCTTGAGGTCCGTCTTCAGCGGCCCGTTGATGAGCTGCTCCGTCTGCAGGACGAGGGTCTCCGTCTCGGAGAACGGCGCGAAGCCCACGCCGAAGGAGGTGTCGTTGGAGAGGTGCTTCTGAGTGTCGTAGAGCCCTCGGAGGTCCACGGAGCCCTGGCCGATCTTGCAGTCGAGGATCACGTCGTCATCCACGTTCAAGTTCGTGCAGGTCTTCGCCAGGTAGTCATGCGCGGCGTGGATGGCCGCGGTGCGATAGGGGAGGCGCTCCCCGTTCACCTCGGTCGTGGCCCTCCCGACGAGGACGATGTAGGCGGGCTCCAAGAAGACGCCGCCCCCGAACTTCGGATGGCTCTGCCCGCCCACGACCTCGACCTGGTCCGTGTTGTGATGGAGGATCCGGCCGTACCGCTCCAGGTACATCTTGCACAGCGCCTGGGACACGGACTCCGCGAGGCCATCCGCGACGCTGTCCGGGTGACCTACGCCCTTCCTCTCGACGATCTCCGTGCCCTGTTGCTCGATCGGCGTGTGCACCAGTTCCTCGACGAAGATGTTCCGCGACAACGTAAGCCCCCGGGAGTGAGCCGTCGGAAACCCTGGGTGGATATATGGATTTTGTTGTCGCGGGTGCGACCTCGGTCCAGGAATACCGGAGCGGGCATAGATATTCCTTGATAGGAATAGTCCCAAGTCCGATTCGAATGAATATCTCATGCGCCGTAAAATTCCGGAACGAATATGTACCCCCTTCGCCCTGCCTCGAGGCATGCTGCCCGACTTGGAGGAGATCCCGCGCCTGAGGAAGGCCCTCGGCCTCACCCAGACATCCCTCGCGCGGTTGGCCACCGTCAGCCAGTCGACGATCGTGAAGATCGAGAAGAAACAGATGAACCCGTCCTACGACGTCGTGCGGCGGATCTACAACGCCCTCCAGGCGGAGCTGAAGAAGCAGGAGAAGAAGGCTCTCGTCGAGCAGATCCAGACGCGGAAGGTGCAGTCGATTGACGCGAAGCTGGCCCTTGAGGGCGCGACGGCGGAGATGCGCCGCTGGAAGTTCTCCCAGATGCCCGTGTTCCACAACGGCCTTTCCGTCGGATCGATCTCGGACAAGGTGATCAACACCCTCGTCCTCTCCGGACGTGACCCGAAGGAGTTCGCGCGCATCCGGGTCGACGAGGTCATGGAACCCGCCTTCCCCCAGGTGGATTCGAAGGCACCCGTCGAACTGGCGGCCGGCCTGCTGCGATACTACAACGCGGTCCTCGTCACGAGCAAGGGCGAGGTCACCGGGATCGTGACGAAGTCGGACCTGATGAAACTCCTGTGAGGCCAGGGTGAGACCATGGAACGGAAACGGCGCGCTCCCGCTCGTTGTTATCGTTGAATAACGATAACTTGAAGCCTCCCGGCCCCATACCCTCCCCGTGGTGTCCTCATGATGCTCGGCTGCGGGTACTGCGAGAAGACGATCCACGGGAGGCCGTACCTTTACTTCTGGCATTACGAGACGCGCGGCGGCCGCCGGGAGCAGATCGAGGAGTACGTCGGTCCGGCCCGGAGCCTGCGTGCGCGGGAGGAGGTGGCCCGCAAGGTGTCGGGCTACGCGGAGAAGGCCCGGGTCGAGATCGTCGAGTTCGTGCGCCAGACCCACGCGGAGATGGCGTCGGCCTAGTCGGGAAAGGGAACATCGATTTCCGCGAAATCCTCCGCCAGCATCACGCGCTCGAAGATCCCTTTCGCGTCCGCGAGGATCGTGGACGCGTCCTCGTACCGCGGGCTGACGTGCGTGAGGACCAGCAGTCCAACGTCGGCGTCCTTCGCGACCTGCGCCGCCTGCCGGGAGGAGGAGTGCCCGTAGCGGTTCGCCTTCTCCTCCAGAGCCGCATCCGACGTCGCGTCGTGGATCAGCACGTCGGCCCCACGGGCCATCTTCGTCAGGACCGGATGGGGCATCGAATCTCCCGTGTAGACGACCTTCCGTCCCCGCCGCGGCGGCCCGAGCACTTCGTCCGGTTGAATGGTCCTCCCACCCACGGTGACCGCGTGGCCTTCTTGCAGCTGGCTGTAGAGCGGGCCCGCCGGGATCCCGAGCTCCTTCGCCTTCTCGAGGCTGAACCGACCCGGCCGCACGTTCTCCTCGAGCACGTAGCTGAGGCCGGGGACCGTGTGCACGGCCTCGAACGCGGTGACGGTGTACTCCCCGCAGTCCACGCTCGCGCCGGCGGCGAGCTCCTTCGCCCGCACCGGGAATCCCGGGTTGAAGTAGCCCAGGGAGAGCACGTCCGCGACGAGCCGCTCCGCCCCCGTTGGACCGTAGACCTCCAGGGGCGCTTCCCGCC
>JBBSVS010000368.1:0-8877 GCA_038046665.1 Thermoplasmatota archaeon | reverse complement strand
CTTGACCTCCTCGAGCATCTTCGGCTTGATGTCGGTTACTTTCAGGAACCATTGAACCGCGGCGCGGAACAGGATGGGCGTCCTGCACCGCCAGCAGTGGCCGTAGGAGTGGGTGATCGCCTCCTCCGCGTAGAGGGCGTTGAGAGCCTTCAGGTCGTCGAGGATGAGCGGGTTCGCCTCCTTCACGTGCTTGCCCGCGTACTCGCCCGCGTCGGCGACGAAGCGGCCCCGCTCGTCCACGGGCGAGAAGATCGGAAGGCCGAGCCGTTGCCCCAGGTCGAAGTCCTCGGGGCCATGCCCGGGCGCGGAGTGCACGAGGCCCGTGTGCTCCGCCTCGACGATGTCCGAGGCGACGACCTTGTGCACCCACTCTCCGCGCACCTGCGCCTGGTAGGGGATCTTGCCCTCGAGCGGGTGGACGTATTCCAGCCCGACGAGCTTGTCCCCCGTGCGCTTCTCGACGACTTCGTAGGCGAGGCCACCGAGCTTCATGACGGCGAGGACCGTGGACTCGAGCGTCCACAGATACTCCGTGCGTCCCGCGCGGGCCACCTTGACCTTGGCGTAGGTGAAGGCGGGATGGGCCGCGATGGCCATGTTCGCGGGGAGCGTCCACGGCGTGGTGGTCCAGATGAGCAGGGACTCCTCGGGCTTGTCCTTCAGCGGGAACTTCACGTAGATGGACGGGTCCGTCTCGTCGGAGTACTCGACCTCGGCGTCGGCGAGGGCGGTCTCGCAGCGGGAGCACCACTGGATCGACCGCAGGGCTTCGTAGAGGAGGTCGCGCTCGTGGGCCCGCTTGAAGGTCCACCACGCGGCCTCGATGTACTCGTTCTTGATTGTCATGTACGGCCGGTCCCAATCCATCCACACGCCGAGGGCCTGGAACTGGACGGTCATCTTCTGCAGCAGGTCGAGGGAGAAGTCCTTGCACGCGTTCACGAACTTCTCGATGCCGAGGTCCTCGATCTCCTTCTTGTTCGTGATCCCGAGGGTCTTCTCCACCTGGACCTCGATGGGCAGCCCGTGCATGTCGTAGCCCGGCTGGTCGCGCACGTGGTAGCCGTGCATTCGCCGCCAACGGAGGATCGTGTCCTTGATCGTCTTGTTCAGGACCTGACCAAGATGGATGGAGCCCGTCGTATAGGGCGGCCCGTCCACGAAGTAATAGTCCTCGCCCCGCTCCCGCGCGGCGACGACCTTGGGGTAAACCTTCGCGCGACTCCAGAATTCCTGGACCTGCTTCTCCACCACAAGTGGAGCGTATTCCTTCTCCGCCTGCTTGATCATCGCAGCCCCCTCCCGGGGGAACGCGGCGCCCGCGGGGCTTTCTCATCGCCCCGAGAGAGACGACCGTGCCATCCTGAAGGGGCTATTAAAAGGTGGTGGGAGGGAGGTCCGTTCTGCAAGGATGCGTCTCCTACTTAGCGGCAGTCTCCGCCAAAAATGTGAAGATGTACGCCGCCGATACCTCGGCCGCTCGCCCCCAAGGGGCTTGCATCTCCTTCTCTAATCCGGAAACGGGCGGAGATCCTTGAGAACATGACCCGATTCAATCCAATAGGAAGCGCGGCGGTGCGACCTCTGTCATCTGAAGGAATCCACCGCGTCATCGAGACAGTCCACTGGGGAGAGCGTCCTTCCGACAAGATCCGCATAGCATCGTACTACGGGATGCGCGTGGCCAGCGGCCTCCTTCGCCGAGACCATGATATCCTCGCGGGCATGTACCCCAAATACTGGATTGGCGACGTGAGGGCGTCGACACCCCTCGGGAAGTTCCTTTGCCGAGCCCGCACCATCGACTTTGACATCGTCAACCCCAACTACGAGGCAATCGAGGTCGAGGCGTTCCGGGACCGCCTCCTCCGCACGCGACCACAGGACACGGTGTGCCTCGACGTCGGCGCCCAGATTGGAAAATTCTCCGTGCTCGCGGGTCACACGCTCAGGAGAAGTGGCCACGTCTTCGCCTTCGAGCCCGAGCCGTCGAACTTCGCCGCGCTCCAGCACAACCTCGAGCTGAACGGCCTCCGCAACGTGCAAGCCTTCAATATCGCCTGCGGCGCGGTGGACGGGGAGGGGACGCTCAACCTGAGTACCACGAACATCGGAGCTCACACCATGCGCAACGTGGAGGGAGCCGAACGAATCGCCGTCCAGATACGGGCCCTTGATCGGTTCCTTGGCGAGCATGGCGTGGATCACGTCGACGTGGCGAAGCTTGATGTGGAGTACATGGAAGCAGACGTACTGCGCGGCGCTCGGGGAATACTCGAGGCAAGTCCTCGGGCCAGCGTGTTGTTCGAGGAGACCCGCCCTCCGGGAACAGCGGATAGCGTGAGACTCCTGCGGGGACTTGGGTACGGTGTCACCCACCTTGCCGGCAACATCTATGTCGCAGACCGTCTGAGCGAGTAAGCAACCCGCCCGCGCCGTGCGGTAACTCTCGTTGGACACAGCCCTTCGGGGAACCTGTAACCCGCCGCGGACGACGAAGGGGCCGGGAGCGAGATTTGAACTCGCGTCAAGGGATCCACAGTCCCCTAGCATAAACCATGCTAGCCCATCCCGGCCGCGGGCCGTGCGATACGGGGAGGCCCTTATAGGTTTTTGGTCGAATCTTCAGGCAGCTTCAGCAAGGATCCTCGCAGCAGGAGGAAGGCGGAGAGCAGGAGGACGATTCCGACGACCATGACGCCGATCAGCGGGAGCGCGTACGACGGGGCGAGGACCACCCCCACCCCCGCGAGGAAGAGCAGGAACACCCCGACGGTCCCCACGCGTACGCTGAGCTGACTCCGGCGCGCCGTGGCTTCCCGCTCCTCCCGTTCTCGCTCCGACGGCATCCTCCTCGGGGGGACCATCGCGGCCCCCATCCGCGGCACGTTATTTGATGGCTCCGTCCCTGGGCCGGAGGGCTCCCAGAAGCGATGCACAAACGTTTTGTAGAGAGGGGCGAATGGGCGCCCCATGGCCGCGAAGAGGGACCTGCTCTCCATGCTCGACGTGGAGAAGGATCTCGTCGGGATCCTCGAGCTCGCCACGAGCATCAAGAACCGCACGAAGGCGGGGGAACCGTACGAGCCCCTGCGCGGCAAAAGCCTCGCGATGATCTTCGAGAAGTCCTCCACGCGCACGCGCGTCTCCTTCGAGGTCGGCGTGACGCAGCTCGGCGGGCACGCCCTCTTCCTAAGCCCGAACGATCTGCAGATAGGTCGGGGCGAGACAATCGCGGACACCGCGCGGGTCCTGAGCCGCTACGTGGACGGAATCATGTACCGCGCGTACAAGAGCGAGAACGTGCGGGAGCTCGCGCGCCACGCCACGGTCCCGGTGATCAACGGGCTCGATGACAAGGAGCACCCGTGCCAGATCATCGCGGACCTCCTGACCCTCGGGGAGCACAAGGGCAAGCTCGCGGGCCTCAAGCTCGCCTACGTCGGCGACGGGAACAACGTGTGCAATTCTCTCCTGATCGGATGTGCCGAGGTCGGCATGCACATGACCGCCGGCGTTCCGAAGGGCTACGAGCCCGACGCGCATCTCCTGTCCGAGGCGAGGCGGATCGCGCAGGACACGGCCGCCCGAATCGAGGTCGTCCACGACCCCTTCGAGGCCGTGAGGAACGCGGACGTCCTCTACACCGACGTATGGGTCTCCATGGGCAGGGAGAAGGAGAAGGAAGAACGGGAGAGGCTCTTCCTCCCATTCCAGGTCAACGAGAAGCTCGTGCGCGCGGCGAACCCCGATACCGTCGTGATGCACTGCCTCCCGGCTCATCGCGGCCTCGAGATCACGGACGAGGTCGTCGACGGCCCGCACTCGATCGTCTTCGATCAGGCCGAGAACCGCCTGCACGCGCAGAAAGCGATTCTGGCCCGGTTCCTCGCGGGCCTCTGATCCGCCGCGCGGGAAGCTGTAAATAGGGCTTGTCTCTTCGCGGGCCGGATGGCGGTCCCCCGTAGGCGGCTGCGGCCCGTGGCTCTGGGTCTCGTCGTCCTCGTCCTTCTCGTCGCCATGCTCGCCCCCGGTGCCGCTCTCGAGGCGGGGAGCCTCGCCCTCCTCGCGGTCTACTCGACAACGCGCTTGTTCCTGGCCTTCATCCTGTCCCTCGTCTTCGCCATCGCCTATGGCACGGCCGCGGCCACGAACAAACGCGCGGGGGAATTCCTCATCCCCATCCTCGACATCCTCCAGTCGGTCCCCATCTTGGGATTCTTCCCGCCTGCGCTCCTTTTCTTCTACTATTCCCTGAACCAGAGCCCGGTGGGCATCGAGATCGCGATCATCTTCCTCATCTTCACGAGCATGTCGTGGAACATGGCCTTCGGGGTCTACGAGGCCCTCACGACCCTCCCCTCCGATCTGAGGGAGGCGGCGACCGTGTTCGGCGTGCGGGACTGGCTGCGGTTCCGCCGCCTCTTCTTCCCCGCTACGATCCCGAAGCTCGTCTACAACTCCATGCTCTCCTGGACCGTGGGCTGGTTCTACCTCGTCGCGAGCGAGGCCATCGCGACGGGAGGACCCTCGCTCCTCGTGCGCCCGGGGCTCGGCTCGTTCATCTTCACCGCCGGCCAGGCCGGGGACGTGGGATCCACCCTCCTGGGCATCGCGACCCTGACCGTTGTCGTGCTCCTCCTGGACACGTTCCTCTGGCGCCCGCTCAGCGTCTGGTCGGAGCGCTTCCGGATGGAACAGACGGCCGGAGGCGAAGGGGCGAGGATCGGCGGAGCCTACGAGCGGCTCCGTTGGCTGCCGCGCTTCCCCCGCCTGAGGCACACCCTCAGCGCGCGACTCGCCCCCCTGGCCCACGGCTGGAACCGAGCCGCCTCGCCCCTGGATCGATACTACGTCTCGCACCCGAAGATCGTCCGGACCGTGCATTGGGTCGACCTCGCCATGTTCCTGGTCATCCTCGTCTTCGTGGTCGCGGCCGGGGTGATCGGGCTCATCGCCGTCTTCGTGAGTCCCATGCCGCCCTTCGCCTCCCAGATCCCAGTGGCGGTGGCCTCCTCTCTGGGACGCTTGGCCCTCGCCTACGGCGCCGCGCTGGCCTGGACGATCCCCATGGCCGCATGGGTGGTCCACAACCGGCGGGCGTCCCGCCTTGTCACCCCGATCCTCGAAGTCGTCGCCTCGATCCCCGCGACGGCCCTCTTCCCGGTCATCATCGCGTTGTCGGTCCTCCTCGTGGGCGCCTTCGGGCTCGAGGCAGAGTTCGCAGCCTTCCTCATCTCCCTGTTCGCGATGCAGTGGTACCTGCTGTTCAACCTGATCGCGGGGATGCGGAGCATCCCGGGCGACATGCAGGAAGCCGCGAAGGTGTTCGGCGTCCGCGGCTGGGTCTACTGGAAGCGCGTCCTCCTGCCCGCGATAATGCCATCCCTGCTCACGGGGAGCATCACCGCCTGGGGCGCGGGATGGAACGCGCTGATCGTGGCGGAGTACATCTCCTACTCCGGGACCGTCTACCATGTGGGCGCGGGGATCGGCTACTTCATCGCCTACGCCACGTACTCGGGCACAGACCAGGGCCGGCTCCTCCTGCTTTCCGTCCTCGCGCTCATCGCCGTGGTCCTCGCGATGAACAAGCTTTTGTGGAGACCTATCATTAAGCGGGCCTCCGCGCGTTTCCGGATCGAGATCCAATGACCGACGGCCACCCGATCCTCGAGGTCAAGCACGTCTCCAGGTCCTACTTCGAGAACGGGAAGGAGTTCAAGGTCGTCGAGGACATCAGCTTCGAGGTCCGGGACCAGGACTTCATCTGCATCGTCGGTCCGTCGGGATGCGGCAAGTCCACGCTCCTGCGGGAGATCGCCGGGCTGGACAAGCCCACGAGCGGGGAGATCCTCTTCGACGGACAACCCGTGCGGGCGGAGAACCCCCGCATCTCCATGGTGTTCCAGTCCTTCGCCCTCTTCCCCTGGCTCACGGTCACCGAGAACGTGGAGCTGGGCCTGGAGGCCCACAAGGCCCCCGAGGAGGAGCGGCGGCCAAAGGCGAAGAAATACATCGACGCCGTCGGCCTGACGGGATTCGAGAACGCATACCCGCGTGAATTGAGCGGCGGCATGAAGCAGCGGGTGGGGATCGCCCGCGCCCTCGTCATGGACCCCGTCCTGCTCTGCATGGACGAGCCCTTCTCGGCCCTCGACGCCCTGACGGCGCAGAACCTCCGCGACGAGATCCTCCAGCTCTGGGCCAAACCGGACCTGCCGCCCTCCGCGGTCCTCATGGTCACCCACAGTATCGACGAGGCCGTGTACCTCGCGGACCGAATCGTCGCCCTGTCCCCTCGCCCCGGCCGCATCGTGAAGATCGAGACGATCGACCTGCCGCGCCCGCGGAACCGGAAGGAGCCCGAATTCTACGGCTGGGTGGATCAAATCTACTCCCTGATCGTCTGAGGAAGCCCACAAAGTGCCAAATACCCAGGACAGGAATGGCCCCACGAGGCCTTTGGTCGACATGCACCCCATCGCCAAGGTCTCCGTGGGCCAGATCCTCGGGCTCGTGGAGGCCATCGACGAAGTGGGCGGATCCGCGGACGTCGCCACGATCTCCCAGGAGGTTGAGATGGACATCGACCGTCTCGGCCCGATCATCGACGCGGCGGAGTTCCTCGCCTTCGTGAAGGTCGAGGATGGCGACCTCACGATCACGGACCTGAGCCGGAAGGTCCTCCACGCGAACGTCAAGGAGCGGAAGGCGATCATCCGGGACATCATCGACGACGTGCCGATCTTCCGTCAGGTCACGGACATGGCCCGCAAGGCGGGACGCCCCCTGTCGCGCGAGGAGATCCTCGGCGCCATCGCGGCCCAGGTCGGGAGCCACCAGGCGGAGGACTTCTTCAACGCCCTTGTGTACTGGGGCCGCTACGTGGAGCTCGTCCACTACGACAGCGAGTCCGAGGAACTCACCCTGCGCGTGCCTTCGACGTAGGGCCTATCACGTCGCCCCGAAGAACTGGCGGAGCACCGGGTGCATCTCCATCATCTGCTCGCGGCCGATGGCCTCGTAGGTCTGGATCATGATGCCGACGGCCAAGAGCACGCCGGTACCGGACGCATTGCCGACGGTGCCGATCATGTCGGCCCCGGCGGCCAAGGCCCCCACCGCCGCGCCCGAGATCACCACGACCACGGGGATGTAGCGGTCGAGCACCCGACGCAGGACGCGCGGGTCCCTGCGGAACCCTGGAATCTGCATGCCGCTGGATTCAATCTGCCGCGCGACGTCCTCCGGGCCCATGTTCGTCGTCATGATCCAGAACTTCGCGAACATCACGGAGCCCAGGATAAACACCGTCAGATAGATCACGAGGTGGAGCAGGACCTGCCAGTACTCATGGCCCCGCAGGTAGGCGCCGTAGGTGATCGGATTGAACAGGGGCAGCAGCCATTCGCTCACGCCGTTCACGGTGGACACGTAGAAGGCCAGGCCTCCCACCGGCGTCGTCCGTTGGATGATTCCTGCGGTCACCCGGGGGTCCGTGGCCGACGGATACATCCCGATCAAGGGATTCTGTCCGATGAGGGGCCACTCGGGATGCTGCCAGAAGAGGAGGGAGAACATGCTCACGTTGGCGAGGACCGCGGCCACGAGGATGACCGGGATGACCGACGCATACATGAGGCGGATCGGGTAGCGGCCGCGGGCGCCCCGGGCGAGGCCGTGGGCGAGGGGCAGTTCGATCCGGGTGGACTCGACGTAGGCGACCATGAGGAAGATCCCGATCGTCCCGATGAGGGCGATGAGCGGGTTGGGCTGCTGGACCATGATTTGCTCGATCCCATTCTGGGCGAGTTGCCCCGCGGGCATGTTCTGCAGATAGTAGATCGTCTTCGGGATCGCGCCCGCGGGGACCGCGGAACCCGCCTGGCCGGGCTCCCAGTTGAAGGTGCCCGTGAAGATCTGCTGGGCCACGCCCCCCGCGATGAATAGGGAGATCCCGGACCCGATGCCCCACTTGGACACGACCTCGTCCATGAGGAACACGACGTAGGATCCGAGGAAGAGCTGGACGACGATGAGGAACTCCGCGATCCCCCGGCCATTCCCGCCAGGGATGATGCCGAAGAGCGCGGGCCCGTTCAGGCCCTGCACGAAGAGCGCCGATGGCGTCAGGAAGCCGTAGACCTGGGGGACCGACTCCACGACGATCATGATGATGACGAGGAGCTTCTGGGTCCCCTGGTAGACGGACTTGTCCTCGTCGTCCTTCAAGTCGAGGTTCACGATCTTCGCGCCGGCGAAGAGCTGCATGATGATCGAGGCGGTGACGATCGGGCCGATGCCCAGGTGCACCAGGGAGCCCTGGGCCCCCGCGAGGATCGCCCGCAGGCTGGAGAAGAAGTCGATGACGTTCGTGCGGTCCAGACCGTAGATGAAGATGTTCGTCATCACGAAGTAAATGACGAGGATCCCGACGACCCAGAACATCTTCGTCCGGAACTGGACGTGCCCGTCGGGCCGCGTGACCGCGGGCAGGCGGTCCGTCAGGGGCTTGAGCGCGTACAGCCGGCTCTTCTTTTTCTCCTCGAGGGGCATTCCTCACTCCTTGGAATCCGAGGGAAGGAGGACTTGTCCACCCGCCTCTTGAATTTTGGCCAGAGCCTGCTCGGAGGCGGCGGAGACCGTGATCTTCAGGGGCAAGCCCACACGACCGGAGCCGAGGAGCTTGTCGATCCCGGCGGCGGTCAGGTCCACGTCCACACCCGCCGCCGTGCGCTTCGCATGGCCCTGGGACTCGAGCTCGGGCAGGCGGCGCGCGAGGTCCTCGAGGTCGATGGCCGTCGTCTCGTGCATCTGCGCATGGCGGGTGCAGCCGTGACGCCCGAAGTGGTCGGGCATGTACTTGATCATAAA
>JBBSVS010000367.1:0-3920 GCA_038046665.1 Thermoplasmatota archaeon | reverse complement strand
TTGATGGCGCTCAGACTCGACAAGCAAGAGCTGGCGAATGCCGGTGCTCACCTGACTCAGCTACTGAGGGTGAAGACGGCGTCCGAATACGAGGACCGGCTCTTGGGAAAACGTGACGCCGAGGCAGCCTTGAAGCACCTAGGGCGTCTCAAGAGTTGGGGACGAAGCAAGCTTCCCTGAAGTGTAGGAGTGGACCGGGTGGGATTTGAACCCACGGCCTCTACCATGCCAAGATAGCGATCTTCCAGCTGATCTACCGGCCCGCAGGAGCGCTGTAAGATAGGGTCCTCTATTAAGGTTTCCCGGCCGGTCACGCGGCTTTCTTGACCTTCTTCTTCGGGGCCTTCTTCGTGGCGGCCTCGGCGAACATCTCGAGCGGCCTCTCCTTCCGCATTTTCTCACCGGGGATGGGCACGGGGTACTCGCCCGTGAGGCAGCCGAGGCAGACGTCTTCGCGGGAGTGCTTCAGGGCGGAGATGAGGCCCTTCATGGACAGGTAGCCCAGCGAGTCGGCCGTGATGAACTCGCCGATTTCCGGGACCGTCTTCTCGTTCGCGATGAACTGGCCTCGGGTCTTCATGTCGATGCCCAGATAGCACGGAGACCGGATGGGCGGGCAGCCGATGCGGACGTGGACTTCCTTCGCGCCCGCCTGTCGAAGGATCTGGACGATCTTGCGGATCGTCGTACCGCGCACGATCGAATCGTCGACGAGGACGACCCGCTTGTTCTTCACCGCGGACTTGATTGCGTTCAGCTTGAGCATCACGCCGATCTCCCGCTCCGTCTGCTCCGGCATGATGAAGGTGCGCTCGATGTAGCGGTTCTTGATGAGGCCCTCGACCACTCGGAGACCACTCACCTGGGCGTACCCCTGGGCCTGGGCCCTTCCGGATTCCGGAACGGGCACGACGATGTCCGCCTCCACAGGATGTTCGCGCGCGAGTTGTTCCCCGATTTTCACGCGAGCGTCGTACACGAGGCGCCCGTCGATGACGCTGTCTGGCCGCGCGAAGTACACCCACTCGAACATGCAATGCGCCGTGTGCGTCGGGTGCGGGAGGCGGTAGGATTCGTATCCGTCCGGGCGCAGCTCGACGATCTCTCCGGGCTTCAGGTCCCGAACGAACTTGTAGCCAAGTGCGTCGAAGACCACGCTCTCGGAGGCGATCATCATGCTCCCATCCCCCTGGCCGATGCAGAGTGGGCGGACCGCGAACGGATCCCGCACCGCGTACACGGTGTCGTTGATCAGCAGCGCGAGGCTGTACGCGCCGACGAGTCGGCTCGTGAACTCCTTGAGGGCCCTTCGCGGATCGCCCGAATTCACAAGCTCATTCGCCAGGAGGCGGATGATGACCTCGCTGTCCGAGGTGGTCATGAAGGCCCAGCCCTTCTTGCTGAGCTCCTCGCGAATCTCCGCCGCGTTCGTGATGTCCCCATTGTGGGCGAGGGCGATGTCCCCGTATGAAGTGCGCACGACGATAGGCTGCGCGTTGTCGAGGACGCTGGAGCCCGTCGTGGAATATCGCACGTGGCCGATCCCCGCGGTCCCGCGGAAGCCCATGATGTCCTCCTTGGAGAAGACCTCATGGACGAGGCCCATTCCGCGCTTCGCCTTCACCTCGCCCTCGTAGATTGCGAGGCCGGCGGACTCCTGGCCGCGATGCTGGAGGATGCGGAGGCCATAATACAGGTCCGTGGCGACAGGAGCGGTCCCCGCGCAACCGATGATGCCGCATTTCTCGCGCGGGCGAAGGTCGGAGTATTCCGACGTCTCGCCGACGACGCTCATCCTCAATGCCTCTTGGCCCAGGAGTACTTCCTCAACTTCGCCCTGTGGCCATAGCCGCAGTCGGCGCAATAGGCCTTCTGCTTGTTGTAGGCCCGTTGCCCGCAGCGGCGGCAGCGGATGTGGACCGACTTCCGGCCCATCTTGCCCAGCGACGCGGTCCCCTTCGTCACTCACGCCACCCCGCTCATGGAGAGATGTAGATCACGTTGTCCCCGCGTACGATCGCGAGGTCCATCTTCCGCTGGGACTGGTTGTCCTGGGTCTCCTCCGCGTTGCGGAGGACGAGGTTCATGTGGGGGTCGAAGCCTTCCAGGATGCCTCGATATCCCCGGCCACCTTTCAGCTCGACCATGACGTTCGAGTTGATCTTCTGATTCAGGAGAGAAAGCGGCTTAATCATGGGACCCCATCGCAAGGAGAGAAAGAGCAGTACTTAAAGGTCTCGTCTCGTGGGGCGCGATTTCCCTTCTCCTCCCTTGCGCGGATTCACGAGGAAGCCCGATCGCGCAGGCACGTCCATGCCCACGATGATGCGGTAGCGGATGTCCTTTCTGTCCGTGACTGCCGCGTGCACATCGAAGATCTCCCCGTCAAGGACCAAGGTGGCGCGGACCTCGTCCCGCTCCTCGGGCTTCTACGCGGCCGCGATGCGGACCTTCACGTGGCGCAAGACGGGCCCGAACCTGGTCCGCGCGTCCGAAGCGGTCGTGCTCGAAATCAGCGGCGTGGACATGATATTCCGCGGGGACGAGCCGGTGGTCCTCGAGGCGAACGCCTCGCCGGGATTCCGCCGTTTCCTCTAGGCGACGAACTTCAACGCCGCGGACAGCATGGTCGAGTACGCGATTGCGAAGACTGTGACCTGAAGCGAAACCTCCATCTCCCGACCGCGCCTTGTCCACGAGCATGCCGGAGGATCCCCTATCCGGGTCTCGGGTGAAGGCCACCACGAAGCACGGCACGCTGACCGTGGACGAGATCGCGGCGATGCAGCCGGGCATGGCCCGCCTCATGGACGAGCTCGCGCACCGCTACTGGGTCCTCTACTACGCGGCGAAGGGCGGTAACTGGGAGCTGGCGCGGTACATGGAGCGGGAGTCGGAGAAGCTCCTGAAGACCATGGCCCTGGCCCGCCCGAAGTACAAGGAGGACCTCGCGGTCTTCGCGAAGGAGCGGTTCGAGCCCATCGCTCGCGCGATTGAAGCGGAGGACTGGGATGCCTTCGAGTCCGCGTATCGTCGCGGCATCGAGGCCTCCGACGTCTATCATGAGAAATACAACAAGGCGTTCATCCGCTTCCGTCTCCCGGGCCACCCGCCGGAGTGGTTCGACCTGGGGCCGCAGTAATCCTTTTTCCGCCGACCGGCTTACACGGGTCCGAGGCGAGCGCATGCGGATGGTCGAACTGGGCCGCGGTGGCCCGAAGGTCTCCGAGATCGGCATCGGGATGTGGCAGGCCAGCGGCAAGAGCTGGGGGAGCGACGTCCGAGACAAGGACTGCCAGGCAGCGATGGAGCGGGCGATCGGGCTCGGGATCAACCTCGTGGACACGGCGGAGGTCTACGGCATGGGCCACTCCGAGGAGGTCACGGGGAAGGGGATCCAGGCGGTCGGGCGGGACAACGTGTTCATCGCGACGAAGGTCGCGGGAGACCATGCCCGGGCCGTCGACGTCGAGCGCGCATGCCGCGGGAGCCTGAAGCGCCTCAGCGTGCGGGAGATCGACCTGTACCAGGTGCACTGGCCGTCCCTCTGGGACCAGATCCCCCTGCGGGAGACGATGAAGGCCCTCGAGAAGCTCCAGCGGGCCGGGAAGATCCGCCACATCGGCGTCAGCAACTTCGCGGTGAGGGACCTCGAGGAGGCCCGCAGCCACCTGTCCCGCACGGACATCGTCTCGGACCAGGTGCGGTACAACCTGCTGCAGCGGGAGATCGAGAGCGGGCTGATGCCCTACTGCCGGAAGGAGGGCATCGCGATTCTCGCCTGGAGCCCGATCGGCAAGGGCGTCCTCGCGGGCAAGTACCACGCAGGCCACCGCCCGAAGGATTCCATCCGATCGGGGGACGATCTCTTCAAGCCCCGGAATCTGAAGGCCGCCACGCCCGTCGTGCAACTCCTCCGG
>JBBSVS010000366.1:0-1649 GCA_038046665.1 Thermoplasmatota archaeon | reverse complement strand
CTTTTGTAGTAAGCGCTACTTCAAGGTCCGCAGACGGATTTCTTCTCGGAGGGATGTGGGTTAGGCCCGCCTAAATCGGAGGGAAAGTCGCGCCCACGTGGGAGAGCGGGCCGAGGGCCCGCAGCGGCAGTTTCCCTCATCCCTCCCGCATACGATAATGTATCGTCGCGAGATACGGACATCCGGCCATGGTCCGGCTCCGGTTCGGCTGCAGCGGGTGGGACTACGCAGAATGGATCGGTCCCTTCTACCGCAACGCGAGCGAGTCCAAGCTCGCCGCCTACTCGCGGGTCTTCGACACCGCGGAGATCAACTCGACGTTCTATCGGCCGCCCACCCCGGGCATGGTCCAGGGATGGGCCCGCTACAGCCCGGAGGACTTCGTCTTCGCGGCGAAGGTGCCGCAGACCGTGACCCATGATCGCTTGCTCGACGTGACGCGGGGAGCGGACAAGGACCTCCTCTCGTTCTGCGAGCTCATGCGCCCCCTCCTCGACGAGGGCAAGCTCGGTCCCCTCCTCCTGCAGCTCCCGCCGCGCCTGCGGTTCGAGGAGACCGCGATCCACCGGTTCCTAGACACCCTCCCGAAGGGCTTCGCCTTCGCCCTCGAGCCCCGCAACCGCACGTGGATGACCATGGAGGCCTTCGACCTGCTGCGGTCCACGGGGGTCGCCTACACGATCGTCGACGAGCCGCTCCTCCCTCCCGACCTCCACGTGACCTCGTCCCTCGCCTACGTCCGCTGGCACGGGCACGGCCAGGAGCCGTGGTACAACTACCGCTATTCGGAGGACCAGCTCCGGGAGTGGGTGCCGCGCGTGGAGCAGGTCGCCTCCCAGGCGGAGACCACGTACGGGTTCTTCAACAACCACTACCACGGCTACGCACCGGAGAACTGCCTGCAGATCCTCCGCATGCTCGGAGTGGAGGGCGCGGAGAAGGCGCGGGCCCTGCAGAAGATCGAGCGGTTCCGGGGCGAGGCCACGCGGGAGGCCGCGCGGATCCACGCGATGACCCTGGAGGACTTCGGCGGGGGCGCGCCGAGCGACCTGGAGGTCGAGCGGCTCCTGGAGCGGGACATGGACTCCGACCGCCTGGACCGTGCGAGGCGGATCGATCCGCGCGAGGTCGAGATTACCCGGGACGGGGACGCGGTCCTCGCCCGCGTGAAGGACTACCGCATCGAGCTCGACTCGTCTGCGCGGATGCTCGCTCACGACTGCGAGGACTGGGAGAAGCTCGTGGACCGGAAGGAGTTCTGCAAGCATGTGGGCCGTTTCTTCCTGAGCCTCCCGAAGGAAGAGGCGGTCCTGCATCTCGAGGCGATCCATGCGGACCGCGAGGGCTGGGCCTTCCGCGTCCTCACACGAGAAGCGACCCACCGTTGACGTGCAGGACCTGGCCTGTGATGTACGCCGCGTCGGGGGACGCGAGGAAGGCGACCGCCGCGGCGATCTCCTCCGGCAGGCCGACGCGGCCCAGTGGGATCGTCTTGAGGCGCCGCTCGCGGTCCTCGGGGGAATCGCCTGCGAGGATGTCCGTCTCGATGGAGCCTGGAGCCACGGCGTTCACGAGGATGCGGTCCTTCGCGAGCTCGAGGGACAGGGCCTTCGTCAGGCCGACGATCCCCGCCTTCGCGGCCACGTAGT
>JBBSVS010000365.1:0-1767 GCA_038046665.1 Thermoplasmatota archaeon | reverse complement strand
GATGGTGTTCGCCCATTGGAGCAGTGCGATGGTTGTGCGCCAGGTCCCGTCCGGATTCGGCCGCACCTGCTGGCCATTCACCAGGACGGTCGCGTTCACATCGTCCACGATCCCCGAGACCACGACGGTGGACTGGTTCGTCTCTAGGCCGTCCGGCGGTCCGGTCACGTGAATTACGGGTGCGTCCAGATCGGCGAAGATCCCCGTCTGCGCGACCCCCCGGTGTTGCGCCGCATCGACCGCGACCACGACGATGGGGTTGAGCCCGCCCGACAAGGGGAGGGTTGTCGAGAAGTAGCCCGACGTCGCGTTGAAGGGGACAGGGACGAAGTTTACCAGGACGGCGACGACATTCGAGTCGCTCACGTAGCCCGAGACCACGACCTCACTGCGGTTCGTGAGGGGCACCAGGGGCGACGTGAGGGTGACCTGGGGGACGTCGGAGTCGACGAGGACCACCCGGACGACCACGTTCGTGTTTCCCACGGTGTCCGCGGCGACCACGACGACGGGCTGCGGACCGTCCGACAGCGCAAGATCGACGCTCCACGTCCCGTTCGGCAGGACCGCCACGCTGAAGCCGTTCACCGTCAGGAAGGCCCCGAACTCGGTGACCCCGGAGACGCGGACGACGCTCGTCGCGGAGACGGACAGGTTCGCGGGTGAAAGGACGAGGAGGCTCGGTTTCGTCGTGTCGCTGACGACCGTCTTGATCTCGTACGCAAGGTTCCCCAGCCGGTCCGTCGCATTCACGAAGAGAGTGTTGAGCCCCTCGGACAGGAGCAGGGGGATGCTGAAGGATCCGTTCGCCGCGGCGAAGGCCCACTGGACCCGATGGGACGGGAGCACGGTCACGCTGACGTTGATGGGAACCGCGCCCGCGAAGATCGACGATGCGGGGACCGCGGTCCCTTCCACCAGGATGGCCGACGTCGGGACCATGGGATAGGCCGGAGCCGTCACGAACAGGATGGGCGGTACTGTGTCCACGGTGAACGTCCAATTCCAGAAGCTCATCCCGCCGAGGTCGTCGAGGGCTGCGAAGTTGGCGAGGTGAGGCCCATCCCGGATCTCCATGGCGAGGGGCAGGGTGAACAAGGTCTGGTTGAAGAAGCCCGCGCTCGTGAGGTTCATGGAGTCGAGGTGGAAGTCCACCGCGACGACCGTCGCCGAATCGAAGTATGCCACGGCGATCACGGGCGTCTTCGTGCCGATGAGGCTCCCGTTCGCGGGGCTCTCGCTCAAGATTGTAGGCCCCGCCTGGACGTGCAAGGGACCCGCGGGCACGGCCATGGGCGTGTCGGGATGGGACTCGGACGGAGGGAGCCCGCCAGCCACGGTGACGAGGAACAGGAACGCGGCCAGTAGGGAGATCGCGCCGACCCGGACCGAGGAGATCATCAGGAATCCCTCTTGCCCGGGAAGCGGGAGCGAGCAGGCGACACCTCTCGTCCGTCCCCCGGGCGCCGGGCGGTAGGACGACTCTTGATATAAATTGTGAGAACGTACCTCGGGAGAGACGTGGACTCCGGAGGTTCAGAGATTCACGCGGGTGCGGCCGATGGGTCCCGCGACGGCCATGGACGCGTGGCCGGCGTCGAAGTACTTGCGGGCGGCCTCCCGCACTCGGTCCCCCGGGAGCTCCCGCACGATGTCGGCGTAGCGCTCCAGGAAGTCCATCCCGAGCCCATAGTACTCCATGCGGTGCAGCTCCCCCGCGACTTCCGCGTTCCGCTCGAGGGACACGATGAGGGAGCCCACCTGGTT
>JBBSVS010000364.1:423-5290 GCA_038046665.1 Thermoplasmatota archaeon | reverse complement strand
TGCTCATGGCGTCCTACTTCGCCATGGTCGCCTTCAACGTGTTCTGGCTGCCGAACGCGCTGCCGTGATCAGTAGACCGTGCCGCAGCGCACACACGTCAGCTTCCCGTCGCCGCGGGCCACGAGCTGTCCGCCGCACGCAGTACAGAAGCGCATCTCCGGCTTCAGGCGGCCTTCCTCGTCCCACTGGTGCTGGGGCCAACCGGCCGGTTGCGGGGTCTGCCCCGGCCAGGTTCCCTGCTGTTGCGGCCAACCGCCCGGCGGCGGGGCCTGCGGCGGCTGCGCGGGGGGAGCGCCGGGTCCCGGTGGGGCCGCGGGCGGCGGATACGCGCCCGGGGGCGGGGCCATGGGCCTCGGAGGAACGTGCTGCATCATCCGGAACTGCTCCTCCATGTAGGCCTGTTGGTCCACCCGAGTGACGGTGGTTCGGGCGATCCGGTCCAGGTACCTCTGGCGCGGGTCGCCCTGGGTCGCGGCCCCGAGAAGCAAGTCAAGGAGGAGGAAGAGCCAGTAGATCTTGGACACGTTGCGGATCAAGGCACGCGGAAGGTCCATCACACCATCCAAGGCGACGACGTGCAGAGCCACGAGCTTCTTCCCGAACGTCCCGCCGATCGCCGTCTCGAAGATCGTCGAATAGAGCCAGAGAAGGATGCCCCACAAGAAGGGGAACAAGAGGAAGTCCACGCGGAACAGGGCGAACGGTAACGTGATGGCCAGGTACACGATGGAGACGATGATCGCATCGATGACGATCGCGAGCACCCGGCGGATCCAGTGTTCCTGTAGGGCCTGGTTGTGGCCGATCAAATCGAATGCGGATGGCATGGCCTTACACTCCGAGCGGACGCGGCGATATCGTGGGCCGCTTCATAAAGATATTGACATTAATATTGCCCTGTCCCTTTGAAAATCAGGGGACCGGCCCGCCGGACCCTTTGGTGGGCGGGAGCTCCTCCTCGACCCGCTGGGATCGCTTGAGGAATTCGCCCGGGACTTCCTTCGTCGTGTAGACGGTCTTCCCCGCCTTCATGACCACGGTGCCGGCGTCCCGCGCGGCCTTGACATCGACCTCGAGGATGAGCGGGTTCTGGGTGCGGACGCGGCCCGCCTCCATGGCGGTCTCGTAGGTCGCGCTCAGGTGGACCATCTTGCGGTCCGAGGGGCGCAGACCCGCCTCGAGGAGCAGGTGACACTCCTCCTCCGTCGTCGGATAGTACAGGACGTCCGGGATGCCCTCCGTGGGCAGGTCCAGGTCGAGGTCCATCGAGTGCCCGTAGGTCGCGCGGATCTTGCCGTCCTCGAACTGGTAACGGCCTTTGGGGTCCGTCTCGATCAGGCCGATCGCATGGTGGGCTCGCAGGAACTTGAACCGCTTGTTGCGGATCTGGACCGCGGTGATGAAATCCCGCAGGTCGACCCAGCCGTGGGCGTTCATCTCGAGCCCGTACCGCTCGGGAAAGTGCCGGAGCACGCCCGCCATTGTACGGCCGAGGGTTTCCACCTCCTCGTCGTTGAGGAGGAACTTGCCTTCGTCGCTGCAGTGGGTACAGAACTCTTCCCGGAAGTATCCGTGAGAACGACATTCCTTGAGCATTGGGGCCCTCCCCGAGGGGCTTGGTATTCGCCCACGCATTATGAAGTTTTGTTCTCCTCGGCGGAGTCGAGGTCCGCCTCCCGGACGACGCGCAGGCCTCGCGCGCCGACCAGGGCCTCGAGGTCCCGCGCCTCCGGCTTCCTCAGGCTCTTGCGGTGCAGGTAGGCGAGGCTCGCGCCGGGCGTGCGCCCGATCGCGGCGTCGATGCGCTCCGGTGGGAGGCCCTCCAGCGCGTGGCTGGGAAGCAGGTGTCCGAAGGCGATCCGCCTCGCGACGGCCAGGTCGCTGTGGCGCGGCACGTAGTGGCCTCCTCCGAGGCCGAGGGCCACCGGGGCGTCTGCGGGTCGAAGATCGAGGAGCGTCCGCGCGATGGCTTTCGAGGCCTCGAGGTCCTCCCACTCCCTCGCCGTGCTGCCCTGTTCGATGAAGAAGGTCGGCGTCTCGAGATAGGGTCCGTGATGCGTCGCCTCGAAGGTGACCTCGTACGGGAGCTCCTGCGCCTCGACACGCAAGCGGCGCAGCGCGGCGGTCATCCAGAGCGGGCTCGCGGGCACGAAGGTCCCGGGCCTCCCGCCGAATTCCGCGCCCTTCGGGTTACCGATCGGGTGGACCGTGAGGCTCGGAGTGCGGCTCTCGGAGCGGTGCTTCGAGAGATACACGATGAGCTCGGGACGCTCGCCCATGGCGGATTCGATGTCGCGGTCCAGATGGTCCCGCTCGAGGTGCAGCTCCCTGATCGTGAGGAGCGCCCACTCCCCGTGACGATAGGCGGGTGCGCCCTCGAAGGTCCCCGCCTCCGCCCACGGCGTCAGGGCCAGGAGCGCGGACCTCTGATTCACGCTCGCCGCATCGGGCTCCGAGGCCACGAGGACCCGCATCGCCCACGGTAGCGGCTTGTCACGCAAGGCTTTTCCTGCGGGCGTCCGCACAAACTTTATCTGCCATCCTCGGGTACTGCGGACGAGAGCCCATGACCGAAGTCCTCTTCCTCTCCTCCCTCCAGGACTACCAGCTCGACCGCGTGCAGGAGATCGCGGACCGCCTGCGCAAGGAGCGCCCGGACCTGAGCGTCACGGTCGCGGACCCTCAGGAGAGCGGCCCCCTCTTGCCGAAGTACAAGCTCAAGTTCGGCCCCGCCGTCGTCATCGAGGGCCGCCTCGAGTTCGTCGGCGTACCGCGGTACCGGATGCTCCTCGACCGCATCGAGATCTCGATCCAGCGGAAACTGAACCCTCCGCCCGCGCCGGCCTCGGCGCCCGCGAAGCCGGCGGCTCCCGCGCCGCCAAAGCCCGTGACTGCCAGCGGTTAGGCGATCCGAGTTGTTACAAACTTGAAATCCATTCTCGGGCATCCATGGAGCCCGGAGGATCGGTTGGAAGGCCCGAGTCCCGGCATCCCGTCCGTCGATCCGTGGTCCCGCCATTCCTTCGTCGTCGATTCCCGACCCTCCGCGAAAACTATAAGAAAGCCCCAGCCCATCAATTCCTTTGGGTTGGCCACTGAAGGCGACGCCCCGCGAGACTGCGGGTTGCGCGCTCTGGAAGAGGGTTCTCCGCATGGGCATTGAGGACGAGTTCGAAGAGACGCGCCGGGCCATCCACCGCATGCTCAAGGACGCCTTCGAGGGCAAGCTGGGCGTGTTCCGCGAACCCTTCATCTACGGTTTCACGGCCCGCTCGCGTGAGGCCCGCGTCGAGGGCGCTCGCCCGGCGGTCGAGAACCCGGAGGTCGTGACCCGCGACCCTCTCGTCGACGTGATCCTCACGGAGTCCGCGATCTACCTGACTGGGGAGATGCCTGGGGTCCCGGCGGACGACGTTCGGGTACAGGTGGACGGCGGCAAGCTCACGATGCGTGGGGAGGGCGAGCGCCGCTACTTCTCCTCCGTGGACCTGCCTGCGGACGTAGACCCGGACACCCTCAAGCACACCTTCAAGAACGGAGTCCTCGATATCGTCATCGCGCGGAGACGCGCCCCGCCCCCGTGAGGCGGGCTTCCCCGCGGGCCCCGTGGGGTGTGGACCATCGCGAACCTAGAGAAACTCGATCACAAGCTGCACCACCTGCGGCGCGTGGAGGCCTCCTATCGGGCCGCGATCCGTCGGGCGCAACAGGCGATGCGCGAGAACACCGCGGACCCCGTGAAAGCCAAGAAGAAGTTCGAGAAGATCCGCGCGAAGCACGAGCGGAAGATTGCGAAGCTGCAGCCCAAGGTGAAGCAGCTCACGAACCTGCGCGCGGAGAGGAAGGGCTGAGCCCGCGAAGGGCTAAGTGCTCCGTCGCCTTGGGTGTCCCGTGGCCGTCGCGGGAGAGGACCGTCCGAAGTCTCTCGACGAGACCGCGGCGCGGATCCGCGCGTGCACCTTGTGTCGGCTCCACGCGGAGCGCACCCACGCGGTCCCGGGCGAGGGCCCTCTCGACGCCCGTGTGCTCCTCCTTGGGGAGGCCCCCGGGCTGGAGGAGGACGAATCGGGTCGCCCCTTCGTCGGTGCCGCAGGCAAGATTCTCAACGCCGCCCTGAGGGCGGCGCGACTCCCCCGAGAGACCGTCTACATCACCAACGTGGTCAAGTGCCGCCCGCCGGACAACCGCGCGCCCAAAGCCGACGAGATCGAGGCCTGCCGGCCCTATCTGCTCGCCCAGATTGCCGCGGTACGCCCGAACGTGCTCGTGACCCTGGGCTCGACGAGCCTCAACGGTCTCCTCGGTCCCGGGCTCGAACTGAAGGAGGTCCGCCGGAAGTCTCTGCAATTCGGAGAGTTGCCCGTCGTGGCCACGTACCACCCGGCCGCCATCCTCTACAATCGCAAGCTCGAGCGGGACCTCCGAAACGACCTGAGGCGGGTGGTCAAGATGCTTCGCCCGCCGCCCGCGCGGATCAAGAGTGGGTCTCCGCGCGAAGGGACGCCTCTCAAGCCGACGGCCTCGAGCGGGGGCGTCATCGCCGACGCGGAGGGCCGCATCCTGCTGCTCAAGCGGGCCGACGAGAACATCTGGTGCCTCCCGAAAGGCACACAGGAACCGGGCGAGACCCTCGAGGCGACGGCGACGCGGGAGATCCTCGAGGAGACCGGCCTCATGGTGAAACTGATCCGGTCCCTCCACACGATCCGCTACTCCTACTTCTGGCCGCCCGAGGCGGTGAACTACGACAAGTCGGTGACGTACTTCCTCGCAGAGCCCGTGGGCGGACGCCTGAAGCTCGAGGGCGGGTTCGACGAGGCGCGGTGGGTCACGCGGGCAGAGGCCCTCCGCCTCCTGCACTGGAAGA
>JBBSVS010000364.1:0-413 GCA_038046665.1 Thermoplasmatota archaeon | reverse complement strand
TGGAAGAACGATCGGGACGTGGTGGTCCGGGCCTTCGAGATCCTCGAGGCCGCGGAAGGCTAACGGAGAAAGGCCCTGACCTTCTCCAGGCGCCACGCATTGACCACGTCCTCCGACGTGAGCCAGGCGCGCCGCGCGGTGCCGATCCCGAAGCGCATCGCCGCGAGCTCCGAGCTCGCGTGGCTGTCCGTGTCCACCGTGAGGCGACAGCCCGCCTCCTTCGCGGCGCGCCCTTGGGAACCCGTGAGGTCCATCCGGTTCGGATAGGCGTTCAGCTCGATGGCAGTCCCCGCCTTCGCGGCGGCCCCGAACACCGCCTCCAGGTCCACGTCGATGGGATCCCGCTTCCCGATGAGCCGCGCGGTGGGATGGGCCAGGATGTTCACGTAGGGGTTCTCGACCGCGGCGACGAC
>JBBSVS010000363.1:0-1516 GCA_038046665.1 Thermoplasmatota archaeon | reverse complement strand
CGGCGCGAACGGGAATCGAGCCGAGGATCGTCGAGGACGTGGTCCTGGGCTGCGTGAGCCAGGTCGCCGACCAAGGCGGCAACATCGGGCGGCTCGCGCCTCTCATCGCCGGGTTCCCGGAGACCGTGCCCGGCGCCAGCGTGAACCGCATGTGCGCCTCCGGGTTGCAGGCCTTCAACTTCGCCTGCATGGAGGTCATGACCGGCCAGAACGACCTGGTCATCGCGGGCGGGGTCGAGTCCATGACCCGCGTGCCAATCGGCTCCGACATGGGCGAGTTGAGCGCGAAGCTCCTCGAGAAATACGACATCGTCCAGCAGGGCATCTCCGCGGATCTGGTGGCGGACAAGTACCACGTCACCCGGGAGCAGATGGACGAGTTCTCCTACCACTCGCACATGAAGGCGATTCGCGCGATTGACGAGGGCCGTTTCAAGCGGGAGATCGTCCCGGTGCCCGTCCTCGACGAGCAGGGCAACAAGCGGATGTTCCACACGGATGAGCATCCGCGCCGCAACACCTCCCGGGAGAAGCTCGCCTCGCTGCCGCCCGCCTTCAAGGCGGACGGACGCATCACCGCAGGCAACTCGAGCGGCATCAACGACGGCGCGTGCGCGATCCTCCTGACCACGCCGGAGAAAGCGAAAGGATTGAAGCTGGAGCCCCGTGCGAAGTTTGTGGCCACGGGCGTGGCGGGCACGAGCCCCACGATTATGCTCGATGGCACCATCCCCGCGGTCCGCAAGGCCCTCGCGAGGGCGGACCTCAAGGCGGACGACATCGACATCTGGGAAGTCAACGAGGCCTTCGCCTCTGTGCCCCTCGCCACGCGGAACGAGATCGGGATCGACGACGCCAAGCTCAACGTGAACGGCGGGGCCATCGCCCTCGGGCATCCGCTGGGGATGAGCGGGGCGCGCCTCATCACCACGATGCTCCACGAGATGGAGCGGCAAGACCTGCATTACGGGCTCGCGACGCTCTGCATCGGCTTCGGGATGGGCCTCGCGACGATCATCGAACGGCCCGAGTGAGCCGGAAAGGAAAAACCCCTCCTCGGCCCTCCCGATTCGAGGGAGATCATGGGCGTTCCCCGGCTGAGAATCCTAGAGGAGGCCGACGTCCAGGCCATCGACGAGGCGGCGCGGGTCCTCCTCTTCCACACCGGCGTGGACGTGCACAGCGAGTCGGCCCGCGAAGCCCTCGCGCACATGGGAGCCCGCGTCGTCCGAGGGAGCCCGCGCGTCCTCTTCTCCCGAACGGTCATCGACAAGGCCCTCGCGGCCGCTCCGCGAGAAGTCGTCCTCGCGTCTCGAGACGGGAAGCATGACCTCACGATCCCCGACGGACAGCCGCACGTGACCACGGACGGCACGGGAGTGAACGTCTGGGATCGATATGCGTAGTGATAATAATAGGCGTAGGAGGACTGTTGCCATACCTGCCCATTGTCCAGTACGAACACTGTCTCACCCTCCCATCCATAGAACTCGCCGTAGATGCGTGATTCTACGAC
>JBBSVS010000362.1:2730-5458 GCA_038046665.1 Thermoplasmatota archaeon | reverse complement strand
CGCTGTCTATCTGGACTTCGGCGCCTTCCGCCTTCGCGTCCCGGATGAACTCGAGGCCTCTGCACGGGCCCACGCGGGAGAGAAGGTGGTTTTCGGGATCCGGCCGGAGGACCTCTACGACCGCCTCTTCGCCCAGGCCATGCGACCGGAGGCGACGGTCACCGCGCGGGTTGACGTCAAGGAACCCATGGGCTCCGATCTGTTCCTGTACTTGCGGGTGGGCGAACGGACGATCCACGCCCGGATGAACCCCGCGACGAGGGTCGATGTGGGTGGGACCCTGGACGTGTACGTGGACATGGGGAAGATGCACCTCTTCGACAAGAAGTCCGGCGACGCGATCATCTGAGCGTCCTCGCCGTGCGCTTCTCAGGAGACGAAGGCCTTCCCCGTCGCGAGGGACACGACCCCTTCGAGCGGGATCATGAAGTTGTGCGGTCGATGCTTCAGCTCATACCGGAGTTCGTAGAGGGCCTTCTCCATCATCCATCCCCGGATGGCCTGGAAGGCCTCCTCGAGCCTCAATTCCCGGTAGAACATCGAGCAAGCGAGATACCGCCGGGAGAATCGAACCATGGCCTCGGTCTCCCAAACGAGCAATCTCTCCGCCACCGATCGGTTCCCCGCCGGCAGGCTCTGCCTGTCCATCATGCGCAGTGGCGCGGTCACGCCCCCCGTGAGAGATTCACGCCACACCGTCTGCGTCACGTAGGAGAAGGATCGGTTCATCGTCGCCACGTCGCGGAGAGGCGGAAGCTTCACGGACCGCTGTCCCACGGCCCGCTCGGGCTCGCCCTCGAAGTCGATGAAGCAGAGATGTCCATCCGGTGTTGACCGGAGCACCTGGCCGAGGTGGAGGTCCGCGTGAGTCACGCTCTTGGGCGTGCCCACGCTGTCCTCGAGGGACCCCAACAGCTCTTCGATGGCCTTGCGATGGTCGAACAGGATTTCCCGGGATCGAATCGCGAGATTGGGCTCCACTCGGGCCGCCTCCTTCGAGTACCGCGCGAGGATTCGGAGGGAGTCTTCCAGGTTCGACATCGCTCCACGATACGCAGCCTGAGCGTCCTTCGGTGAGAAGGTCTCCACACGGAACGGACCCGGTCTCCGGTCGATGAGGGCCTCGTGAAGGGCCGCCGTCGCCTCGCCTAGGGCCCCCGCAAGATCCAGGCTCGTTCCTTCGAAGTCCGATCCCGCCGAAGGAGGGTGACTGAGCACCGCGCTCCATCCTTCCGTGAGCCACGTGAACAGGTCGTCGGCCTCGAGCCGCTCCGTGGCCACGCCGAGGACGAGCCGTTCCTTGCCCCGCCCTAGGGAGATCTCCCCGAGGAAGCGGGGGACATGGGGGAAGCGACGCCGATGGAGCCGCTCCAGGATCGCAGGCTCCCGATTGCCGGGATCCAGGAGCTTGTAGCTCTTGAACATCACCTCCCTGTCCGTGGTCGCGATTCCGGAAAGCAGGTTGGAGGAGGCGCCGCCCATGGGCGGCGACAGGGACCGGTAGGCGCCGAGGGACTCGCCCCGAAACGTCAGGGTGTCGCCCGCGTGCGTCCGGAGCTTCGCCCCCCGCCGAAAGCCGTCCACGAGAAACCTCGCGTAGCTCTCCCGACCCTCCGCCTCCGTGACGAAGAACCGCTCCGACCCGACGGCGAGGTCGAAGGCGTCCGGGTCCAGGCGCACGCTCGAAATCGATAGGGGGATGTGCAGGGGGACCGCGACCTTCGGCTCCTTCGCGACCGCGAGGAAGAGCACGACGGCCTCGTTTCCCGCTTCCGCGAGCAGGACACGATCCTTCACCGCGACTTCCGTCCGCATCCCAAGAGACTCACCGCACCAACGCCTCGATCGAAGCCACGAACGGAACGAGGAGGAGCGGCGGAGGGCCTCGCCGAGAAGATCGATGGCGCGCTCGAACCGCGAGGACATCAGGTCAGCGACCGGTACAGCTTGAGGGTCTTCCGTGCGATCCGGTCCCACGTGAAGTGTTGGAGCACACGGCGGCGGCCCTTCTTGCCCATCCGCCTCGCGAGATCGGGTTCCTCGAGGACCTTCGCGATGGCTCGCCCCAACTTCGCCGAATCTCCCGGAGGAACCAGGAATCCTGTCTCCCGGTCCACGACGACCTCCTTGATCCCGCCGACCCGCGTGGCCACGACGGGCGTCTCGCACGCCATGGCCTCCAGGTTGATGATCCCGAAGGGCTCGTAGATGGAGGGACAGGCGAAGACCGCGGCCTCGTTGTACAGGTTCACGAGGTCCGTGTCCTGGAGCATTTCGGGGATCCAGACCACGTTCGGCATGTCCCGCACGGCTCGTCGCAGCTCCTTCTCGATCCCGGCCGTGTCCGGTTTCCCCGTGGCCAGGACGAGGGTCGTGCCCGCGGGTACGGAATCCATCGCGTCCACGAGATTGAAGACGCCCTTCTGGCGCGTCAGGCGGCCGACGAAGAACACGAAAGGCTTTCGGATTCCGAACTTCGCGACGCTCTCGGACCCGTCCTTCGGATGGTACTTCCCGGCGTCCACGCCGTTGTGAATCACGGCGACCCTCGACGCGGGAATGTCGTAGCATCGCAGGATGTCCTTCTTCATCTCCTGGGAGACGGCCACGACCGCATCGCAGTCCTCGAGGCCCTCCTGCTCCATCCACGCACTGAGCTCGTATCCGGAGCCGAGCTGCTCCCGCTTCCAGGGCCGCAGCGGCTCGAGGGAATGGACCGTGGCCACGA
>JBBSVS010000362.1:0-2720 GCA_038046665.1 Thermoplasmatota archaeon | reverse complement strand
TGCAGCCGTACATGCGCTTGGCCAGGCTCCCCGCGAAGTTCGTGTACCAGGTGTGGGTGTGCACGATGTCCGCGTTCATGGGGTCCGAGACCATGTTCGCGTTGAAGGACAGGACCTCAAGGGCCTTCGCGATCCGCGGATCCGGCGACCCGAGCCCCCGAAGGGTCGGCCGATAGCGCCGCGTGGTGAGGCCCGGGAGGTCGGGGGGAGGCCCCTCCTCCAGGGTCCGCACCTCTACGTCCGCGAGCTTCGCCAGGGAAATCGCGAGGTACTTTGCGTGGACGCCCGCGCCGCCGTAGATGTTCGGCGGGAACTCCCACGTGAAGAGGGAGACCTTCATCCGGTCCGAGGTAAGCCCGCTCGGCGGCGATGAAGGTTCCGGTGGCGGCGACTCATGCCACGCGGTGCTCGCACCATTCCTTGTTCTCCCAGTCCCCGTGGGCCTCTCCGACGATGTGGCCCGTGTCCGCGGCAATCTCCTCTGCGCGCAAAGGAAACTCCGGCCACTGGGCGCGAATCGCAGGGGCCGCCGCGAAAAGGGCCGCCCGCCGGAACACGTCGTACGCGGACCGGCTCGGCACGTCGGACTGGAGGGACGCGTGCCACGCCGCCTCCGTGGTCTCCCGGCCCGTCAGTCCCCGAAGCCCACCGAAGGCGTGCCGTTCGTACGCCTCGGGGAACTCGAGGACGGAGACGCGGAGCATCCGGAGCAGCTTCGTCGCCCGTTCCTCGTCCCCCAGGCGACGGGCGGCCTCCGCAAGGTCCACGACGGCCTGGGAGAGGAGCGCGACGTTCTGGAAGGTGACGCGGGTGTCCGGATTGTCCCAGAACCTCGGGTCCGACCGGAGACCCATGAGCATGAGGACGTATCCCCGCGCGAGTCGCCCCGCGAGGTCCACGTCGACCTTGCCCTCCAGGATGCGATCCGCGGCGCCCGCGAAGTCTACGTCCCCACGGCCGAACCCGCACGCGCGGTAGTGCGCCTCAAAGATGTGACGCCCGTACGCGACAGTCAGGCGGCGGAGGGTCTCAGGAATCCTCTGGACCCCAGCGTTGCGGAGGACGTGTTGGGCCGCGCGCCGGACCGCGGTCTCGATCTGCTCCGTGACCAGGGTGAAGGCGTGCTTCCAAAGCTGGGACAGGGGCTGGCCGCGGTGGTCCCGTGCGACGACGAGACCGTCCCATCGACGCAAGCCGGTCCACCGCGTGTCGGAGGTGTGGCCGCTCCCGAGTTGGTCATCGTAGTCGGACCAGCTCGAGAAGTCCACGAGCCGGACGGCCTCCGCCTCCTCGGGAGGACGTGGGGCCGCCACTCGGTCCCCCGCGGACCGCAGGGTCTCCACGATGGCGGCGAAGCGCTCCGCCTGGGCCGGGTTCGCGAGGAGGGACTCGAGGTCGCTCGCGACGAGGACGGAATCCGCGGCCCGCGCGGCCATGGTCCCGCAGAAGGCCGCGGGCTTGGAGACCCCGAAGGCGAAATCCCCGCTCAGCGCGGGATCGCGGGCCATGAGCCTGAGGTTCTGCTCGGTTCGTCCCCACGCGTTCCCCGACCCCGAGCGGGCCTCGACCTGCCTCGCGTCCACCAGAAGGTGGACTCCGCCGGCCAGGTCCGGGAGATCCTCGAGGTCGACCATAGCCCGGCGGGCTGAATCCCTGTAGCTCGCCATCGTCTCCGCGGAGTACGCGGCCTCCGGGAGCCCCAGACCAATCGGACGGTCCTGGACCCGTCGCAGCAGGGGCGCGAAGAAGTCGATCATCAGATCGAACATCGCCGCTCGCTCGAGGGCATGGTGGTGCGGCAGGATCGCGTGGAAGGGTGGCGTAATCGCGAAGCCCGCCGCGCCCTTCTCGTAGGCGGCGAGGGCCCGCCGGTACGCATTTGCATCACGCTCAAGCAACCACACGAGGGTCTGGGGCTCGATGTCCACAGAGGCCGCGCCCGCCACATTCTCCAGGACTGGCCCCATGCGACCGTAGGCGTGGAGCACGGCGGCCGTCCAGTTCCCGCCCACGACGCGCTCCCCTCCGATCGTGTGGGCCACGGGGGAGCGCCGCTCCTCGAACCGCTGCGGCCGGAGCGGGTCCGGCTCGAGCCACCGCACGACGTCCCCGGGCTGGTATCCGTGGAAGTGGAAGGACACGACGGCCACGGGGGGTCAGCCCTCCCTGGACCACCAGGCGAGGTCGAGGTCCGCGAAGGGGGCGTCCCGCGCCTCCACCTCCGCGAGCCACGCCTCGTCCTCGGCCACGAGGTCGCCGGCCACGGCCTGGCGAGCCATTTTCGCGAGGCGCTCGAAGGTTTCGAAGTGGAGTCTCGCGCGGGCCTGGGCATAGTCCCTCGCCGCGACCGTCGTAATCAGGAAGGGCCAGTCAGAGGATTCGAGGAGCAGCAGCTCCCGCGCGAGCTGCCACGCAATCCGGCGGAGGACATCCCGATCACTTGCGCGCAAGGACGGCAAGAGCTGGAGGAAGGTGTCCTCGGCGGAGTACACGAGCTCCCAGACCCACCGCGTGTCGTCGTTGAGCCACATCCAGTGATGGCCCCCCTGGCCCCAAGAACCCTCTGGGAGCGAGATCGGAGTGCGCGGCGGCGTCCGCTCGAGGGCCTCGGACGCGGTCGTCGCGACGATGTCGTCCTCGAGATTCCTCAAGACGGCGTCAAGCCACCGGGGCCCCTCGAACCACCAGTGGCCGAAGAGCTCCGTGTCGAAGGGCGCCAC
>JBBSVS010000361.1:0-1326 GCA_038046665.1 Thermoplasmatota archaeon | reverse complement strand
CTTCAGCATGAAGGAGAGTGCGGCGGTCGTGAAGTGCATCGTGTCCGTGCCGTGGGGGATGAGGACGCCCGCCGCACCCGCGTTGAGCTCCGTCGCGGTCTCGCGGGCCAGGTGCTGCCAGTTCTCCGGTTTCAGGTTCTCGCTGTAGATGCTGTAGATCATGCGCGCCTTGACGTTGGCCACCTCGAGGAGCTCCGGCACGGAGAAGATGAGCTCCTCCGCGGTGACGGCCGGGTGGACGGCCCCGGTGCGGTAGTCCACGTAGGAGGCGATCGTGCCGCCGGTGCCGAGGACCGCAAGGGTGGGCTTGTCCTTCGACGGCCGCGGGAGGTGCCGCTCGACCTTGTGGGGCGCCTGCTTCGCCGTCACCTCGAGGGCGGTGATGTCCCCCACCGCGATGCCGATGTTGTACCCATTCCCAAGCTTGACCGTCAGGATGTCCTCGCCGCTGAAGCCATGGCGGGGCATGAGGACGCCCGCGTACGTCTCGCCGCGCGCCGTGACTGCGACGGAATCGCCTTGGTCCGCGTGGGCCCTGTCCAGGAGCGCGCGGATCTTCGGCGGGTACTCCATGGCGCGGTGGAACGGACTCTCCCGATAAGGGCTTTTGGATGCGGGGTTGGAGGGCCGTACTCATCTCAGCTCCGCCCCCGCGCGTCCTGGGATGAAGGGAGCCGCCGTCCATCGATCGGAGCCGGGCCTACGCGCCTTCCTCCACCTCGTGGAGCTCGTCGGCAACGAGGCCGTGGGCCTCCCGATGGACTCTCGCGGCAGCTTCCTTACTCGGTGCCTTCACGAGACAGAATACCTCCCCCGTATCCTCGTTGAACCAGTACTTCTCGTACTCGACCCCGTGTTTTCCCTGCACTTTCAGGTCTTCGGCGTGCGCCTTCGCGACGGCTTCCCTCGTGAGTCCATCGACCCGATTGTGCTTGTCCATGTACAGCGGCATTCCGATGTTCCCCTTCCTTCGGGAGGATTGCGGTCCTCCGGGATGACGTTTTCCGAGAGATTGCATCCGGTGGCGCCCGCCCCGAGGGCGGGCTTGGCCGGGAACGAGGGCTTCAACGACATAAGCCGAACAGAAGGGGGCATCTGGCGGGATGGGAAACGGCCCGCCGGTAAAGACGGGCATGAAGGCAACGCAGCCGAAGTTAGGGACCCATCTGGGAGTCAATCCGACCAAATCAACCGGGTAAAGCGCCCCCCGACCGGGGCGCTCCAAATAGAAAGGTGCCCGCCCTTTCGGGCGGGCGTGGTAGGGACAGGCGAGCGGGGCAGGAGACAACGTTTCGCGGGAGCAACGGTTATTCGGTGCCAATTTCC
>JBBSVS010000360.1:0-6320 GCA_038046665.1 Thermoplasmatota archaeon | reverse complement strand
CATAGCTCTCCAAGCATTGTCTATACCGGACCGAGTTTCCTCTTGCCCTACATACCAGTATATTCGAAGGCGTTCGCTGCGGTCCTCTGGGATGCCTGGGACCACCATTGGCGATTCCATGGTCAACGCCTGATGCGGATGCCGCCCTTCGCCTAGATCCTGCAGTGGCACAAGGCGCGCGGGTGATTCACGTCCTTGGGCGCGGGATGCAGCGTGACGAAAGACCACCCCGGAGAATGGGCCCCCTCAGGGCTCTTTTTCACCCTGCGCCCGAGAAAGAAGCCAAAGACATTCCTTGACCTCCTGGGGATCAAGGATATGCAGAATCAGGCCGCCATGAACCATGACGTAGTCGCCGGGTTTGACGGGCACCGTGCGCGCATCCGCCCGGACCTCCCGCCCGCGAAACTCGAGGGCGGCGACGTTCCCATCGACAGAAACAACCCGCGCGGGAATCGTCAAACACATGGCATTTCAAAAGGTCCCAAAGGCCGTTAAAGCTGCCGCAACGATTGTACGAATGGCCCCCGGAAACCCAAACGATCCGGGAAGGTGGTGGGGAGTCCCGACAAACGTCAAGAATGTTGCGTATCTATTTGAACTCCCGGAATATACAGGGTATATCCTCAGCCGTCTCTCGTGCTCGGAATGTATTGCGAATCGTTATCCCATCGCGAGCCCATATACATTTGAGAACTAACCGAAGGCGGCTCCGGCGGTCTCACCGGGAGCGATCACCATGTGGGGCTTCGTGTTGGCCAGCGTGGCTACGGGGAAGGAAACAGAATTCTTCAGCAACCTCGGGACAATTGCGCAAGTGCGACGCGTGTTCTACCTCTTCGAAGAGTACGATTATCTGCTCGAAATCGAGGCGGGGAGTCCTGAGGAAATCGCGACTGTGATCACGAATGGCATCAGGCGGCTCCCCGGCGTCGTGCGCACGGCGTCCTTCATCGAGAGCACCGCCCACAGGCTCCGCCCCGTGGAACGCGAGGCATTCTCGATTCCCGAACCCAAGACGGTGTGGTGACGAACTCCGAGCATCCCGAAGGAATCAGGCGCCCGGCAAGCGGATGATGGGCCCGGTCGGAATCGAACCGACGACCTCGACTTTGTAAGAGTCGCATCATAACCACTAGACCACGGGCCCGCCGGAGCCATCGTGGGCCGCCCCATTAATCCTTGCCGCGACGTCAGCCGAGGTCCTTCGCCGCGGCCTGGACGAACCGCGAGACCGCCGTCTCGAAGGTCGTGAAGCTCCGCTCCGGCGGTACTACGAGGACGAGCATTGCCCGACGCCCGATCTCCTGGATGACGATGGTCGAGTCTTCCGATTCCAGGATGACACGGTGCGGAGATGCGTGCCGGAGTTCCGTGGCCGCCGTCATGCCGGCCCCGAGGATCGCCGCGCACATGATGGAGAACGTCTCCTGGGACACGGCAGGCGGCAGCTCCGCGGCGACGATGCCGCCGTCGCGGTTGATCACCGCCGCGGCCTCGGCCTTGGTCACGTCCCGCAGCGCCCGGACCATCTCCTGAAGCGTCGTCACGTCGACCCCTCGCGCTCGAACACGCACTCCTTCGCGCCCGTGCTAACGCACTCGACCTCGCTCAGGCGCACCCGCTGCTTCGTCTTCGCCTCGAGGACCTTGGACAGGATTCCTCGGAGGCGGTGGCAGGTCTCCATCTCCGAACCCGGCGAGACCTCGATGGACCCGCGGACCTTTGCCCCGTGGTCGGTGAAGAGGATGTCTTCGGCCCAGCCTCGATCCATGATCAGCTGACGTCCGATTGACAACGGGTCCTGGCCTTGGGGCATGTTCCGGAGCAGTTCGTCCGCGAGGACCATGCCTTCGCGGAAGAACAGCCCGTGGCAGGCGTAGGACATGACGCTCTCGTAGAGCTTCCGCACGGAATCCAATTCCTGCTGAGAAACCTTGACGAGTCGCGTCACCGGGGGCCACGAACCTGGGGACGGACTATAAACCTTCCGCGGCGGTTATCCGGACCTGCACTCCGGGCACACGAGGAGGTTGCGGTCCCAGACGAGATTCGTCGAGTAGACGCCACAGGCCTCGCAATGACCCTCGATCCCTTTCGCGAACTGCGACTCCAGGCCGACGCGGTCCCATTCACGCGTGACCTCGATGAGCTGGGGCCAGATGCGGATGATGTCGTTCTCCGTCAGCATGCCGACGAGCTTGCCCTCCTTGATCACCGGCAGCCGTCGGATCTTGCGGGAGGCCATCATCCGCGCGGCCTCCGCGACTTCTTGGTGGGGGTGCACCGCGACGAGGGGCGAGGTCATGATCTCGCGGACCGTGGTGCGGCTCGACTGGCGGTCCGATGCGGCCACCTTCGTGACCACGTCCCGCTCCGTCACGATGCCCGTCGGCCGGCCGTCCTCGAGGACGACGAGGCTGCCGACTTCCTTGTCCCGCATCGTAACCGCGGCCTCCGCGACCGTGGCGTCCGCGGTGATCGTCAAGGGGCTCGTGCTCATGATCTCCACCACGGGGACGCGTGCCCTCATCTCATCACCACCTCGCTCTACCGTCCGAGGTCGATAAAAGGTTTGCGTCCGCCACCCTGGAGATTGCTGAGAGTCGGTGCGACAACGTTAAGGAACGTGCCCTGCATTGCTGAGCGAATGCGGTACTCCGACGACGAGGGCGAGCTCGCCGTGCGCATCGCGCGGGAGTCCCTGGATGCCTTCGTTGAGGACCGCACGATGAGGTCCTTCGTCGTGCCGAAGACCTTCGAGGAGAAGGCGGGCGCCTTCGTCACCCTGAACCTCCATCCGAATGGAGAGTTACGGGGATGCATCGGATACCCGGAACCGTTCTTTCCCCTGCTCAAGTCCGTGGTGAAAGCGGCGGAGGGATCTGCGGAAGATCCGCGATTCCCGCCGGTGCGACCGGAGGATCTCACGAAGATCCTCGTGGAGGTCAGCCTCCTCACCCCGCCGCAGCCCATCGAGGTGAAGAAGCCCAAGGAGCTCCCAAAGTACATCACCGTGGGCGAGGACGGGCTCATCGTGGCCCAGGGTCCATACCGCGGACTGCTCCTGCCTCAGGTCGCGGTGGACTGGGGTTGGGACGCCGCCGAGTTCCTCTCCGAGGCCTGCATTAAGGCGGGCCTCTTGGCCGACGCGTGGACCGAACCCACGACCCGCGTGAAGAAGTTCCAGGCGGAGATTTTCACAGAAGTGGAGCCCCGAGGCGCGGTCGTACGCCACAGGTTGGATGCGGGCCATGCAGGTCGTTAGCGGGCGCGTATTCTATCGAGGTCGCCTCGAGCCCCTCTCCATCGGCATCGAGGACGGTACGATCGTCGCGATCAAGAAGGTCCTGGAGGGTCACGAGGTCGAGGATTACGGGGGCGCGCTCGTCCTCCCCGGTTGCGTGGACATGCACGTCCATCTCCGGGACCCGGGCCTCCGGGAAAAAGAGGATTTCCCGCACGGGACGGCATCCGCCGCGGTGGGCGGCGTGACCACGATCGTGGACATGCCCAACACGAAGCCGCCGGTGACGACCCGAGCCGCGCTCGAGGAGAAGGCGGCCGTGCTGAAGCATCGCGCCGCGGTTGACTATGGGCTCTACGCGGCCCCCCGCAGCGCGGGCGCGGTTGACTCACTTCGATCCGCGCTCGCCTTCAAGGTCTACATGGCGGAGAGCACCGGAGGATTGCAGATCGAAGGGGAGGGGCTCTCCGAGATCGTGAAGGCCGCGGGAGACGCCGGGCGGCTCCTGGTGGCCCATGCGGAGGACGGGCAGCTCTTCCGGAAGAATCCGGCCACGACGCTCCAGGAACACGCCTTCGCTCGACCGAAGGAGGCCGAAGTGAGCGCGATCCGAACTCTCGCCCGGTTTCGGACGGCGCAGCCAGTCCACGTGGCCCATGTGACCTGCGTGGAAGCCCTCGACGCGGTTCCCCCGGGAATCACCACGGAGGTGACGCCTCACCACCTCCTGCTGGACTACGCCCGCCCGCTCAAGGCCTTCGGCAAGGTGAACCCGCCCCTGCGCTCTCGCGAGGACCGCGAGGCGCTATGGGACGCCTTTGCGGGAGGGCGCATCGACGTGGTCGCGAGCGACCATGCACCGCACACGAAGGAGGAAAAGGAGGAGAAGTTCGAGGAGGCGCCGTCGGGCCTTCCGGGGGTGGCCACGTCCTTCCCGCTCCTTCTCCGACTCGCCAAGGCCGAGAAGACGACCCTGGAAAGGATCGTGGAAGCGACGGCCGTGCGACCTGCGCAGATCCTGGGGATCGACAAAGGAATGATCGAGGTCGGCCGGGACGCCGACCTGATCGTCGTGGACCCGCGCGAGATTGCGAAGGTCACCGCGGAGAGGGTCCGGTACAAGTGCGGCTGGACGCCCTTCGAGGGCATGGAGGCCTGCTTCCCTCGCGTGGTCTACCTGAGAGGCGAGAAGATCATCGAGGGAGGCGAGCCGGTCGCGGAGGGTCTCGGCCGGCACATCTCCCCGAAGGACGATTGAAAGGGCCCTTCACTCCGCCTTCGTCGCGTCCTCGACCGCATAATAGTACTCGCCCGAGGACTTCTGTTCCCGGTCCAGACGGGAATCGAGCTTGTTGATCCGCGGACGGTTGGTGTCTGCGTCACGTCGGAAAGTGATGCCGACCATCTTCAGGAAACGGTTCATCCCTTTCCGCATGGGGAAGGGACCTTCGCCCAAGCCCGTGCGTGCCGGGTCGCCCGAGAAGACCATGATGCTGTCGGAAACCAAGTCGATGAAGTACACATCGTGGTCGACGATGAGGCCCGTGCGGGCCTCCCTCTCCATGACCCGCCGGATCGTCTTCGCGGTCTCCATGCGCTGGTTCGAGTCCAGGTACGCGGACGGCTCGTCGATCAGGTAGATGTCCGCGTCGCGGCCGAGGCACAGGGCGATGGCCACGCGCTGGAGCTCACCGCCGGAGAGGGTCGACACGTCCCGCTCGAGCATGCCTTTGACCTTGAGGGGCTCGAGGATCTCCGTGTCGAAGTGGCCGGACTCCGCCTTCTTGCCGATGGCCGCGGCGAAGAGCTCCCGCACCGTGCCCTCGTAGGCCGACTCGAGGTACTGGGGCTTGTAGGAGACCTGCCACTTGCCCTCCACCATTCCGGAGGTCGGCGTCTCCTCCCCCGCGAGCATCTTCACGAAGGTCGTCTTCCCCGTCGCGTTCGACCCAACCACGCCGACGACCTCGCCCTTGCGGAGCTTGCCCGGCTGGACCATGAGTTCGAAGTTCTCGTAGCGCTTCGTCAGGGCGTCGAAGGTCACGAGGGTCTCCGCCTTCCAGTCGCCGCGGGGCGGGCGCGTCTCGAAGCGGATCTCGCGGTCCCGGAATCGGATGTTCTCCTCCTTCATGTAGCCGCCCAGATAGACGTTGATCGCCGTGCGCACGGGCCGCGGCTCGGCGATGATGCCGTAGGCGCCCTCCGAGCCGTACATCAGGTAGACGAGGTCGGCGAGGAAGTCGAGGACGGCGAGGTCATGCTCGACGACGAGGACGTACTTCTCCTTCGAGAGGGACTGGATGACTTTCGCGACCTGGAGCCGCTGGTAGATGTCCAGATAGGAGGAGGGCTCATCGAAGAAGTACACGTCGGCGTCCCTGAGCATCGTTGCGGCGATGGCGACCCGCTGGAGCTCGCCACCGGACAGCTGGGAGATGTCCCGGTCCATGAAGCTCTCGAGGGCCAGCCGGGGAGCCAAGTCTTCGAGCTGGCCCTGCGTGTCGATCTTCGCGAGGAGATCCCGGACGCGGCCCGAATACATCTTGCCCAAGCGGTCCACGTACTGGGGCTTGATCGAGGTCCGGAGTTCCTTGTTCGCGATCTTCTCCAAGTAATCGTGCAGCTCCGTCCCCGCAAAGTAGTCGAGCACCTCGTCCCAGTGAGGCTTCTTCCTCCGGTAGTGGCCGAGGTTGGGAGGTAGCTCGCCGCTGAGGATGCTGACCGTGGTCGTCTTGCCAATGCCGTTCGGGCCGAGCAGCCCGATGACGTTGCCCTTCTTGGGGACGGGCAAGCGGAACAGGCGGAAGGCGTTCTTGCCGTACTGGTGGACGAGGTCTTCCTTGAGTTCCTCAGGGAGACCGATGATGCGGATTGCATCGAAGGGACATTTCTTCACGCAGTTATGCACGGCTTGGCCCGCGGCGACGTAAGTCTCGTCCTCTTCGACTTCGAGATTGAAAACGGGAAGGTCTTCCACCTCGCGCGTCGTGATTTCCCGGATGGGGCTGTACACGAACTCGTCGTCTAGGACATAGTGGCTAGCGACACGGTTGCGTCGGTCCTCGAACTCCAG
>JBBSVS010000359.1:0-1805 GCA_038046665.1 Thermoplasmatota archaeon | reverse complement strand
GTGGGCCGCGTCGGAGGGACGTCCCTGCGTCTACGTTGCGGGAAGAAGGGGGCCTCACTGTCCCTGCCCGCGATGCGCAAGGCCTGGACCGAGGCAATACCGAAGCAGGTGGTGGTCTCGTGAGGCGCTCGGCCGTCCGCGTGGGCGTTGTGTTCATCGAAGGTACGAACTGCGAGGAGGAGTCCGTGGCCTACTTCCGCCACCTGGGCGCTAAGGCGGAGAAGGTCCACCTGAAGCAGCTCACGGGGGACGTGCCCGCGGAGCTCAAACGGGACCTCGACGACTACGACATCCTCATGATCCCGGGCGGGTTCGCCGCAGGAGACTACGTCCGCGCGGGCGCGATCTTCGCCGCGCGCATGCGCTCCAAGCTCTCGAAGGACCTCGTGGCCTTCGTGAAGGCCGGCAAGCCCATCTTCGGCGTCTGCAACGGCTTCCAGGTCCTCGTCGAAATCGGACTGCTGCCTGCGCTGGGCGGCGTCATGACGGAGGAGCCGGAGGCGGTCCTGGCCACGAACGACTCGAGCCACTACGAGTGCCGCCCGAGCCTCCTCAAGCTCGAGAACGGCGGCTCCTGCGTCTTCACCCGCGGGCTGAAGAAAGGCCAGGTCGTCACCTTCATCTCCGCCCATGCCGAGGGGAAGTTCCTCCTGCCTAAGGACCGCAAGAAGAAGATGCTCAGGCAGCTCATCGACAACGACCAGGTCGTGTTCCGTTTCGTCGACGACCGCGGGAAGTACGCGGGCTATCCGTGGAACCCGAGCGGGACCACCTACAACATCGCCGCGTTGTGCAACCGCGACGGGAACGTGTTCGGCGTTCAGCCCCATCCGGAGCGATGCTTCTTCCGGCACCTGCATCCGGACTGGACGCGGGGGGATGGGGGCGACCCGGTCTACGGGGACGGCAAGGCGATCTTCGACGGCGTCCTCCAGTACGTCGAGAAGCGATTCTGAGGGTCCATCCGGTCCGTCATGACCCGATGTAGATCGTGGCCGAGTCGGCCTGGATGCGGACCTGGCCCCAGAGACTCCCGTGCACGCGATACCATTCTCCGGCGGGCACGGGCGGTCCCGAGGAGGTGGTCTGGTCCCACTTGAAGGCGTAGTCCCGGGAGCCGCCCGGTGCGAGCGTCAGGTGGGTGATGACCAGCCAGCAGCCGGCCCCACGGGAGGAGTCGAAGACCGGGTTCCCCTGGAAGTCCTGGACCGTGAACGCCGCCTGGCATGAGGACGAGAAGCTGAGCTCGACCGAGGCTGCGCCCGGGTTGGTCAGGTGAAGGACGACGTGGACGGGCTCCCCGGCTGCATAGAATATCTTGTCCGTCGACACGGTCATCCGAAGCGCCGGGCTCGGCGTCGTCAGGAAGGCGGTGGCCACGGCCAGGGCCACGATGGCCCCGGCAGTGAGGAGCACGAAGAGGCTCGCCGGTCGCATGAGCGCGGTCATGCGTTCCTCAAGGCTTCTCCCTTTTCCTGACGTCCGGCTCGGGCCGAATGCGTCACAGCTGGACGATGAGCTCGACCACGTCCCCGTCCTTCAGGCCGAGCGACCCGCGCAGGTAGTGCTTCGAGATCGCCTCGATCACGTCGGAGTGGTGCGATCGGATGGGCATGATGATCGCGCAATCCATGTGACCCAGGGTGGACAGGAAGCACTTCGCGCCGCCGAACGTCCGCCCGACGGCCTCGAAGCCGCTGATCTCGATCCCCGGGTTCTCCCGGAGGATCTCGAGCCTTGCCAGGTCCCCGCCCTGGATCTTCAGGTTCAGCGTGCCCTCGTAGGGCTCGAACCAGAGCTTCTTG
>JBBSVS010000358.1:1114-2770 GCA_038046665.1 Thermoplasmatota archaeon | reverse complement strand
CGCTCGAAGGACGCATGAACCGTCCTTCCGTCCGGTATGTTCTCCTCGGGCGCAGTCCTTAAGAGCCGCGCAGCGGCATCTCCGGACGGCATGGTGCGCCTGCCGCCCGCGAAGGTCCCCGCGATCGTCTGCAAGGACCTCTCGAAGTCCTTCGGGAGCGTGGAGGCCCTGCGGGAGCTCACGCTCCTCGTGCCGAGGGGCGTGACCTTCGGCCTCCTCGGGCCCAACGGCGCGGGCAAGACCACGTCCATCCGCCTCTGGCTCGGCCTCACCCCACCGAGCGGAGGGACCGCCTACGTCCTCGGGAAGAAGATCCCGCCCCGCGACATGCTCCCGGGGATCGGGTACATGCCCCAGGACCTGGCCGTCTACACGGACCTGACCGTGGAGGAGAACCTCGCCCTCTTCGGCCGCCTCGTGGGCATGGAGGAGGACGCGATCGACCGCCGCACGGACGAGGTCCTGAAGCTGGTGGACATCGCGGAGCGCCGCCACGAGCTCGTGGCGCACCTGTCCGGGGGGATGAAGCGGCGGACCTCCCTGGCCGCCGCGTTGTTGCATGACCCGGACCTGCTCCTCCTGGACGAGCCCACCGTGGGCGTGGACCCGGAGCTCCGCGCGGCCTTCTGGGACTTCTTCCAGGAGCTCACGAAGCGTGGCAAGACCGTCGTCATCACGACGCATTACATGGAGGAAGCGGCCCGGTGCGACCTGGTGGCCCTGCTCCACCGCGGACGGCTCCTCGCCCACGGGGATCCCGACGCGGTCAAGGCCCGCACGGCCGCGGACAACCTGGACGACGCGTTCCTCACCCTCGTGCGGGCGGAGAAGGAGGCCCGGCGTTGAACGGACGGCGGATCCTCGCGGTGGCCCGCAAATCCCTTTCCCAGTTCCGCCACGACAAGCGCACCCTGGGTTTCGTCGTGGGCATGCCGCTCCTGATGGTCCTGGCCTTCGGGTACACCTTTGGCGGGCAAGTGCACGACGTGCGGACGCTCGTGGTCAACGACGACGTGGGGTTCATGGGCACGCACTTCGGCACGCGTCTGATCGAGAACATCACGGGGGACACGCTCGCCCTCGAGGCTTATCCCAACATCGGCTCCGCACGGGCCGAGGTGCAGGCGGGCCGCGCGTGGGCGGCGGTGTGGCTCCCCCAGAACTTCTCCCTCGCCCTGCTGGGCCGGACCGCGGTCATCCACGTCTTCCTCGACGGGTCCTCGCCTCCCATCGTATCCGCGGTGCTCGGGAAGCTGCGGGCGTCGGTGGAGGCGGCCTTCAGTGGGGCCGGTGGCGGCGCAGCGCTCTCCCTCGATCAGGACTACGTGTACGGTTCGACGAGCACGCGCTTCATCGACTCCTTCGCGCCGGGGATCATCGCCCTCGCGGTCCTCATGGTCACGACGATCTTCTCCGTGATCATCATCGTGCGGGAGAAATCGGGCGGCATGCTCGAACGGCTGTTCTCGACGCCGCTCCGGCCCATGGAGCTCGTCCTGGGCCACGCGGCCGCTCTGTCCCTCGTCGCGGTGGCCCAGAGCACCGTGGTCCTCGGGGCGTCCCTCCTCCTGTTCCAGGTGCAGGTCGTCGGCGGCGTCCCCCTCGTGTTCGCCATCCTCCTGATGTTCGCCGTGGGGAACCAGGGCCTCGGGATGG
>JBBSVS010000358.1:0-1104 GCA_038046665.1 Thermoplasmatota archaeon | reverse complement strand
GAACGAGCTGCAGGCGGTCCAGGTCATCCCCCTGGTCCTCTTTCCCTCCCTGTTGCTCACGGGCGTCTTCTACCCGCTCGAGGCCATCCCCGGCGGGCTGCGTCCTCTCTCCTGGTTCGTGCCGATGACCTACGCGAACGACGCACTGCACAGCGTCATGCTGCGTGGCTGGGGCGCGGCGGAGGTCGGTGTGGACTTGATCGTCCTTGGGGCGTATGCGACCGTCGCCCTCCTGGGCGCGGCGGTGTTCATCCGCCGGCAGGCGTGAGGCTCGTCACCGCAGCCCTTTGGCGAGGTCCCGCAGGGCCTTCTCGGGATTCTTCGCCTTGACCACGCCGGACGCCAGGAGTACGCCGACGGTCCCGAGCTCGAGGGCTTTGCGGACGTCCTTGGCGTTCTTCACTCCGGCCCCGCAGAGGACCTTCACGTCCGCGTCGACCTTGCGGATGCGCGCGACGGCCCCGGAGATCACCTCGGGCCGCGCGTTCGTCACGCTCACGTCCCCGCCGATGAGCTCGGGCGGCTCGATCGCGATGTAGTCCGGATGCACGGCGGCGAGCTTCTCCGCCTCCTGGAGCGTGTCCGCGCAGGCGATGACCTCCAGGCCGAGCTTCTCGCAGCGCGGCACGAGGGCCTGGACGTTCTTGAGGGGGATCTTGCGTTCGCTGTGATTCACGATCGTGCCCGCGGCCCCGGCCGCCAGGAGCGCCTCGGGCGGGACCCAGCCCGTGTGGGCTCCCGCTTCCGCGATATCCGCGTGCTGTCCGAAGACGGGGATGTGAACGAGCTTCGCAACGTGGGCGAGGTCACAGAGCGGGGGCGCAATCACGATCGACGCGCCCGTGTCGTCCGCGACCTTCGCGCACGTCTTCGCGAGATCCCAGCCGCGCTTCCCCATGGACTCAGGGTAGACCTTGAAATTCACGACGATCGCGGGGAGCCGCATTGGGCGCGGCAACGCGATGCCCGCACAAATAGGCTTGGCCGCGAGTCGGAACGAGGTGGAGCACCTCTGCATGCATCGTGGTCGGCGAGTTCCCCTTACGCAAGGGTAACCGGCGCCAGCCCGGGCACCAGGCCCCATGGCGACCGAGCCGGGTCCAT
>JBBSVS010000357.1:0-5802 GCA_038046665.1 Thermoplasmatota archaeon | reverse complement strand
CGGCTCGTGATGCGCGGGTCCATGCCCTTCGTGTCCTTCGGGGAGACGAAGAAGCCTATGAGCGCCCGGAGCAACGGGCTCTGAAGCGGCTTCCCCTCACGCGAACGAACTCGCGGAGGATTGCGCCGACGACCCCCCCGCGATCAGGGGGATGCGTGGGGCAGGATTTGAACCTGCGGACCCCTTCGGGACAGCGACCTCAACGCTGCGCCTTTGACCAAGCTGGGCCACCCACGCACAGCGGCGCTTCCATTGCGGGCTTGGATATGAATCTTCTGCCGCGGGCCTCACCGGGCCGTGTATCCACCGTCCGCGACGACGAGATCGCCGGTGATGTAGGCCGCGTCCTCGGAGGCGAGGAAGAGCACGAGGTTCGCGATCTCCTCCGGACGGCCCACGCGCCCGATCGGGTGCTGGGCCCCCGCGTGCTTGCGGTACGTTGCCACGGAAACGCCGCGGGTCTTCGCCTCCTGGGCGAACATCCGCGTCTCCACCCAGCCCGGGGCCACCGCGTTCACGCGGATCCCGTGCTTCGCGTAGGCCAGGGCCATCGACTTCGTGAGGAGGGCCACTCCCCCCTTCGAGGCGCAGTAGGCGGCGGCATCCGCATCGCCCACGAGGGAGTTCACGGACCCCGTGTTCACAATGGCTCCACCGCCATGGTGCATCATGTACCGCACGGCATGCTTGGAGACCAGGAAGACGCCCTTCAGGTTCACCCCGAGGATGCGGTCCCAGTCCTCCGCGGACATCTCATGCACCGGGGCCTCGATCAGGATGCCCGCGTTGTTGAAGACCACGTCGAGGCGGCCGAAGGCCCTCACGGCCCGGTCGACCATGCGCTTCGCGTCGGCCTCCCTGGATACGTCCCCTCGGACGAAGAGGACCTCCTGACCCTCGGCACGCGCCGCGGCCTGCGCCTCCTTTCCGCGCGCCGCGGACACGTCCGCGATCGCCACGCGCGCCCCCTCCCGTAAGAATGCGAGCGCCGCCGCGAGGCCGATGCCCGAGCCTCCGCCGGTCACGAGGACTCCCTTTCGCGAGAACCGCATGGTCATCCGTCTCCGCGGCGGGTAGTCGGTCCAGGGAGAAAAGCCCTTGGAGCATGTACGAAAAAGATATGCCCCCCTTCGGGCTCACCAAGCCCCGAGGAGGATCCGCCATGGCCGCCAAGCGCTCGAAGAAGGGCAAGGCTCGCAAGGCCCGTCCGGGGTTCGTCAAGGTCGTGAACCCGAGCACGGGCAAGGTGTTCGAGAAGTTCCCCATCACGACGAAGGAGCAGGTGGACGCGAAGGTCGAGAAGGCCCGGGAGGCCTTCAAGACGTGGTCCAAGCTCGACGTTGAAGAGCGAGCTGCTTACCTGCAGCATTTCGCGGAGATCCTCCGCAAGCGCAAGGACGAGTACGGCAAGACGATGAGCATGGAGATGGGGAAGATCATCCGCGAGTCCCTCGCCGAGGTCGAGAAGTGCGCCTGGGCCGCGGACTACTTCGCCCAGAACGCGAAGCGGTTCCTGGAACCGGAGGCCATGGAGACGGACGCGCAGCGGTCCTATGTGGCCTTCCATCCCCGTGGGGTCCTCGGGTCGATCATGCCCTGGAACTTCCCCATGTGGCAGATCATCCGATTCGCGATCCCCGCCCTCGTCGCAGGTAACACCGCGGTGATCAAGCCCGCGAGCGCGTCCCCCAAGACGGGCCTGCACGTCGAGGAGGCGTTCCAGGAGGCGGGCCTCCCCGAGGGCGTCCTCCAGATTGTCGTGGGCGACTACACGACAGGCACCGCGCTGATTCGCTCCCGCGTGGACTTCGTGAGCCTCACGGGCAGCGTGACCACGGGCGTGAAGATCGCGCGCGAGGCGGCCAAGGACCTGAAGAAGACCGTGCTCGAGCTCGGCGGATCCGACCCCTTCATCGTCTGCGAGGACGCGGACCTGGACCAGGCGGCCAAGGGCGCAATCACCGGGCGCTTCATCAACTGCGGGCAGTCCTGCATCGCCGCGAAGCGCTTCATCGTCGTGGACGCCGTGGCCGACGAGTTCCTCGCGAAGGTCGAGGAGAACATGCGGAGGCTCAAGCTTGGCGACCCGCTCGACCCAACCACGGACGTGGGCCCGCTCTACGCAAAGTCCCAGCGGGACGAGATCGAGGCCCAGGTGAAGGACGCCGTGGCCAAAGGGGCGAAGCTCCACCTGGGCGGGAAGCGGGTCAAGGGACCCGGTTGGTTCTTCGAGCCCACCCTCCTGAGCAACGTGACGATGAAGATGAAGGTCATGCGCCAGGAGACCTTCGGGCCCGCGCTGCCCGTGTTCCGTGTTCCCAACGTGGACGAGGCCATCCGCGTGGCGAATGACACGGAGTTCGGATTGGGCGCGAGCGTGTGGACCCGCAGCCTCACCCTCGCGGACGACATCGCGAAGCGCATCGACTCCGGGCTGGTCTTCATCAACAATGCGGTCAAGTCGGACCCACGGATGCCCTTCGGCGGCGTGAAGCACTCCGGCGTGGGGCGCGAGCTGAGCCGCTACGGTCTCCTCGAGATGGTGAACATCAAGACGGTCCAGATCTACCCGCCCGGGACGCCGGCGGCGGCCCAGCCCCAACATGTGGAGTGAGCCGGGGGACGCTGAGGGGGAGATTCGAACTCCCGAGGGCCTTGCGGCCCACCAGATCTCAAGTCTGGCGCGTTAGACCGGGCTTCGCTACCTCAGCGGCCATGCCATCGTCCACGGCCAGAAATACCTTCTCCCCTCGGGATCTCACGGGGCGCGAAGCGGCTCCACATCGAGCTCGACGGCCATCACGGGTTGCACGAGGGTGTAGGCCTCGAGGATCCGCGGATGAATCTCCCCGAAGTGCCCGACGTCCTCGCCTTCCAGGAGGATCGCGGCCGCTCGGCCCGGGAGGAAGTTCCCGTCCTCGTCGGGCTCGATCTCCGCGGTGTGACCCACGTCCCGCAGGAGACTCAGGACGAGCGACTTCGCTTCCGTGAAGGAGGCCTTGTAGTGGATTGCGGCGGCCGCGACGTGCCGCACGTTCTTCCCGTCCAGGACCACGTCGGCCACCTCGAAGATCCGCTGGGGCAGCTCGCGGTGCTTGTTGAGCTTGAACAGATTGAGGAGGCCGGGCAAGAGAGAGGATCTAAGGGTCGTGAGGTCCTCGCTGATGGGATTGCGGATCACGACGCGGTCCGGGGTCGCAAGCGGCTCCTTGTCCGAGGCCATCGTCAGGGACATCGTCTCCTGGTATCCGTAGCCGATGAGGAGCTGGCGCAGTTCGTCCGCGAAGTCGTTCTTCGAGAGGGGCGTTCCGATGGTCTGTCGCCGCGGCAACTCCCTCGGGTACCGGTCGTAGCCCCATGCGATCGCGATGTCCTCCGCTACGTCGACCTCGTGGAGGATGTCCATCCGGTAGGCGGGGACGAGGACGTCGACGCGGCCTCCCGATGGACGTGCGTCGTACCGCATCCTACGAAGCAGCTCTGCGGCCTTCTCCGGGCTCACGTCGATGCCGAGGAGCTCTCTGGCCCTCGAGAGGTTCACCGAATAGGGCGGTTGCGTGAGGTCCGGAGTGTCCACCGTGCGGTCGGCGTAGGTCGTCCTCACGGTCTGGATCCTACCGCCCCGCTCCGCGAGCGCGGTGGACAGAATGTTGAGGACTCCGCTGACGGCCTCGAACTCCGTCCCCGTGACGTCGAGGAAGAGGTTCCTCGTATTGGGCGTGAGCTGCGTGACGACGCCGTTGATGATCGGCGGGAAGGAGAGGACCTTCCCACGGGAGTCGAGGATAATCGGATACACGTCCTTCCCGTGGAGGATCGACGCGTACTCCTTCCCCTTCTCGTGCGAGGACAGGATCTCCGCGAGGTCCATTTCCCTCGCGAGGCCCAGGGGGACGAAGCGAACCTCGTGGGGCTTCACGGCCTTGTAGAGGAAGGGAGGCGTCACGCGGTCCAAGTCGTGGATTCCGATGGCCACCTTGCGCCGCTTGCGGCCTGTGGTCAGGTGGAGCTTCTCCTGGAGATCCACGAGAGACCGGAGGAGGTAGTCATCGAGACTCACGCCGCGGACGATGCCTCCCACCGCGAAGGGGCGCACGCGTTGCGTGCTCGGGTCCACGCTGAACTCAATACCCGAGGGCTCGACCGCGTACCTGGGCAAGCCGACCTCAAGGTCCAGGTATCCGCGCAGCCCGCGGGCGATCCCCTCGACGGAATACAGGTCCGGGCGGTTCGGGAAGATGTCGAAGGTCATCACATCGCCCTGGACGCCCTCGGGTCCAGAGCCCATGAAGGTGATCCGGTCCACGGCCTCCTCGATCGTGAGCCTCTTTCCGAGGAGATCGATCAGGTCCTCGTAGGGCACGTCGACGTTGGTCAAGGTGGGCGCGGATGCGGTCTCGCTATAAATAAAGTTTCAGCGGGAGAAAGGGAAAAGGGGACCGCGTCGGCCTCAGTAGGCCAGGAGCGCGGCCTTGTGGCCGAAGGCCTTCGCGACCGCCGCGACGGCGGCCCCGATGCCTCCGCCCGCGGCACCGCCCGCGAGCGCGGACTGCACCGCGCTCACGACGGCGTAGCCGTTGGTCGTCGTCGGAATGTGCTGCAGCGCGATCGCGAGCCCGCGCGGATCCCCGTGGACCGCGGACGCGGTCCCGAGGGCGGCCGCACCGACCGTCGCTCCGATCGCCGCAGCGAGGGCTATCGAGATCATGTCGGATACCTCGAACCGCTCCATGGAAGCCCGCCGGATAAAGGAGTTATGGTACGCCTGTCGAAAGGGGGTCGGCGTGTTCCCAGGATTGGGAGCGAATCGCCAAGGCAGCGCCGTTCGGCCATCATTTTGCCGGAAGATTCAAGTCTGTAGACGCAATCCGCTCAGTATGGAGGAGATCGACGAGACGGACCGCGAAATCCTCGAGGTCCTCATGACGGACGCGTCGAGGAGCATCGCGGAGATCGCGCGGGAGCTGGACATGCCGCGGCCTACGGTCCAGTACCGCGTGCAGAAAATGCGGGAGCGCGGGGTGATCAAGGCCATCAAGGCAATCCCCGACTATGGGAAGCTCGGAAAGCCAGTCACCGCCTTCGTCTTGGTGAACTTCCTGCCCAACCCGGACGTGTCTCAGCGCGAGCTCGCGGAGAAAATCTCCAAGCTCGCGGGCGTGCACGAGGTCCACGTGATCTCGGGGGAATGGGATCTCCTCCTGAAAGTCCGCGCGGGCTCAATGGAGGAGCTCGGACGCATGGTCATCGACAAGCTCCGAGGGATGAAGGGCGTGGGCCACACGGTCACGTGCGCCTCCTTCACGCCCGTCAAGGAGTGACGCTCGAGGCCCACCTCGGCCTAGGCCCGTTTCTCAATCGTGATCCGAAGCGCCCCCAGGTCCTCTTCCACCTCCAGGGCCGCGTCGATGCCGTCGAGCTCTCCGAGCAGTCGGTTCGCGTCGTCCAGGGAGAAAGGCATCCGGGACGCCATGAGACGCCGGAGGATCTCACTCACAATCCCGAATCGCCGGGAGAAGCCCTCCGGGCGGAATCCGGGTCCCGCGGTGATGAAGTCGTAGACCACCGCCGTCCCGCCGGGCCGGAGGACCCTCTCCATCTCCCGCAGCCCTCCGATGCGGTCCCCCCAATCCTTCAGGCTCGCGCTTGAGACCGCCGTGGCAATCGATCCGTCCCGGAACGGGAGACAGACCGAACTTCCGCGGATCAGGTTCATCACTCCTTCGGACCCCGCGACCACCAGCATGTCTCGATCGATATCGACGCCGACCAGACGGTCCCTGCCGAACCGCGAGGCGAGAC
>JBBSVS010000356.1:0-3584 GCA_038046665.1 Thermoplasmatota archaeon | reverse complement strand
TGGAGTAGGGGTCTCGGGCCGGGAGCAGGGGAGACCGGATCGGAACGCCCATGCTCGCGCGAGGAAGACGGAGGACTCCGCTGATCCCAGTGCAGTCCCTCCTGATTCTCCTGTTCGTCATCCTGACCATGACTCTGATCACCGTGGGTCCTGGTCGGGCAGACCTGCCCACCCTCAGCACGAACCTCGACGCTTCCCGGACCATAACATGGCGGTTCAACAACAGCCAGGGCCTGACGCTGCAGGGAGTCGGTCTCTCGGACGGTCGCGCGGTTCTCCCCTGGGATCCCGCGAACGTCTCGTGGGACAACGCCACGGGGTTCCTCCAAAACGGGACCCTGGACAGCCACCTCTCGGCCTCGGCCGGGACCATCGTCCTCCGCGCGGATTCATCGAATCATGTGTCGGATGGGGACTTCTCGATGATAGGATTCTGGAACTACACGTCCAGCCCCGGAGGAAACGTGACCGCGTCGAGGGACCCTGCATTGCAGGACGCCTTAGTCCAGCACGATTCGCCCGCCGTGACCCAGTCGAGCTGGGACAACATGGACAGCATCGGCGTGAACTGGACGTGGACCGCCACTCCCAACGTCTTCGGGGGGATCGTCCAGAACAACTCCGGTCAGAAGCAAGGCACGGGAATGATGGGGATGCAAGTCACGATGAGTCCTGGGGCGTACTTGTACGGTGCCGCGGAACGGAAGTCCGCGGTGGATTGGTCCGCCCACGATCGCCTGGTCTTGTGGATCAAGACGCTCAACGTAACCTCGCCACTTGCCTTCAACGTGACCGCTACGGTCGGCGGCCAGTTCCGGACCACGGCCGCCCGGCCGCTGATCTCGGGTTGGCAGGAGACCGTTGCGAACCTGTCCCAGCTGGGGACGTCATCCGAGCGCAGCGCTCTTCGGAATGTGATGTTGCGAGTGAACGGACAGAACGTTCCGACCACCTGGGTCTGGTTCGACGACCTGCGCTTCTCTGACGCGAAGAACTTCGACGAGGGCGCTACCGTCTCCCAGGTCTTCAGCAAAGTGGCGGTGACTAACCCTCAACCGGGAAGCGCTACTTTGTACTTCCGTTGGGCCATGCAGAACGCGTCCGGGATCGCGGGCTATTCCGCCTCCGTCAACCTGAGCGGGGGAACGAAGCCTTACGAGGCAAACCTCGTTGGCTCGGTTGGCTCTTGGCATTCCTTCTTGGAAGACGTTTCGGCCGACACAGGGCCATCCGGCGTGTACAACCTCAGCTTGAGACTCCAGGTCCGGGTCGACAACATCACCGCGTCTAACGCGACTCTCCGCGTGGATGACGTGTCGCTGGTGTTCCCAAACCGTCAGAATGGGACCTACCTTTCGGCTCCGATATCCTTCGGGAGTAAGTCGGAGTTGCTGAACGTTACATGGAGCGCCAGTCTCGCCGCGGCGACGTCTGCGTGGTTCAGCCTCCGGACAGGAAACGACTCGAATCCTGGGTCGGCCGGGTGGAGCTCTTGGTCTTCATGGGGCACTCCGGGAAGGAGTGCGTTGAGCCTTCCGGGGAACCTGTACTTCCAAGTGCGTGTGGACCTCGGGACCACGAATGCGAGCCTCACTCCTATTATGCAGTCCTTCCGCCTGGAGACCCGCCACCGCCTTGCACAGGGAACGATCATCTCCGCGGTATTCACGGCCCCCACGGATGTCTCGTTTCTCCGCTGGCGCAGCTTCAACGCGACCTGGAACGACACGCCTTCGGTCTCAATCGCATTCTCCATCGGGGACGGATTCTTCTTCAACGCTGTGGCCGCGGGGCAAAGGATAACCATGGTCGGCGGAACGTCCATCCAATGGATGGCTAAACTCACGACCTCGAACGGTCTGGAGACTCCTTCTCTCCTGACGGTGGCTGTCGTGTACGAGTACCTTGGGCCCATTACGCACGTATCTGTGACCACGCCTAGTTCTGCCCAGGTCACTGCGGGGAAGATGATTCAGTTCTACGCGACCGCGCTTGACGTGGGTAACCACACGGTGCCCTCCGCCGTGTTCACGTGGACGACGGATGACCCGGCGGGTCATGTCTACCCGAACGGGACGTATGTGTCCGGTCGCCCGGGGAACTGGAGCGTCGTCGCGACTGTTCAAGGACTCGCGGTCTCCGGTTTCGCGCGGGTGAACGTGTCGGCCGCGTCGCCGACTCAGTCGACACCTTACGACACGTGGCCCTACTGGTCGTACGTTCTCGGTATAATCGCGGCCGCCGTGGTCGGATTTTCCGCGTACGAAGTCTGGATCCGCCGCATCTTCGCAATTGACGATGTGTTCCTCATCTCGAAAGACGGTCGGCTGATCATGCACAACACGCGGCGGATGCGGGCCGATCGGGACGAGGATATCCTTTCAGGGATGCTCACCGCGATCGTCGCCTTCATCAAGGACTCCGATCCCGAGGAGAACGGGGAACTGAGACGGTTCGAGGTGGGCGGAAAGACCACGCTGCTCGAGCGGGGGAATCACGTCTTTCTGACCTCGATTTACTCGGGCCGCGTGCCCGGGTGGGCCCCCAAAGACCTGCGGAGGTTCGTCCGGGACCTGGAGCGAACGTTCGGCCCAGCCTTCGCGAAGTGGAACGGCTCCCCGGAGGACCTACAGGGCGTCAAGGAATTCATGGACCATTTCGTCTCGAGGATTCGGTACCGCGGACCGCCCTCCTGAAAAGGCACTAGACGCGGGCATGTTACTTCGCGAAGAACAACAAGTACGCCATCACTGCGAAGCCGAACAGCATGAAGCCCGTGGAGATGAACCAGAACCACCTCAGGAGCCGCGCGCGTTGTTCCGGGTCCTCCCACGCGGCCTCCAGGCGTTCCATCACGTCGCCTTGAACCGCTTGAGGCGCATGAAGTTGTCCCGCTCCATCTCCTCGAGGCGCTGGCGGATGAAGGCCTCCGTGGCCTTGAGCTCGGGAATGACGCGGTACTCGAGCGCGTTCACGCGGCGCTTCACCTTCTCGATCTCCTCGATGAGGCGCCGCATCGTCGTCTCGATCTCCGCCGCCACGACGATGTCCTCCACGAGGGCCTCGTAGGCCTCCGCGGCCTCGTCGATGCGCGCGGACGTCGTGATGACTCCGTAGCCGCGATCCTCGAGCTTCTTGCGCACGCTCTTCGCGTCGATCTTCGGGACGATGATGCCCATCACGTTCTTCGTCTTCAGGTCCAAGGTGGGGACCTCCCGCGAGGCGAGGGCCGCAGAGCGCACGCCCAGGGAACCCTCGATGGCCCGCGCGATCACGAGGCGCTGCTCCGCGACCTTGTACTTCTCTGCGAGGTTCGAGCGCAGGGTCTTCGCGCGGTCCAGGACGCGGAAGAACTCGACGATGAGCGCGTCCCGCTTCAGCTTCAGGAGGCGGTGGCCGCGCTCGGCCATCCGCCTCGTCCGCCGCAACTGGAGCAGCTGGGACCGTGTGGGCTTGTACTGCTGGAGGAGCATCTTACGCCGTCACCTGGGTCGCTTGCTTCCCGCGATACTTCGGATGGTACACATCCAGCGTCTTCCGGTCGATCTTCGTGAGCCAAGCCTCGTCCACCGTGGCGAGGAGCT
>JBBSVS010000355.1:0-4274 GCA_038046665.1 Thermoplasmatota archaeon | reverse complement strand
CGCCAACATGCCGAGGCGGTCGTGCGGGGCCAGCTCGTCCCCAATGCCCACGACGGCCACGCGCTTGGCGCCTCGGAGTCGCCGCCGCAACCGCTGCTCGAAATCATGCTGGGACACGTAGGTCATTTCACGACAACTTCCTTGTCCGGTCCGGCGCCGCTGAACGCGTTCGTCAGGTAAATCGCCTTGGGATCCGTGGGGCAGTACTCCTCGCACAGTCCGCAGCGGATGCACATGTAGAGCTCGACCTCCGGCTTCTTCTTGCGGACGATCGTCTTGCCCTTGACCTCGACCTCCCGCTCGTTCGCGACCATCGTGATGCACTGGGTCGGGCACACGATCGCGCACTTGGAGCACCCGATGCACTTCTCGTCGCGGATCGCGATCTTGCCCCGGAAGGCCTCCGGGATGGGCACCTTCTCCTTCGGGTAGAGGATCGTCACCGGCCTGGTGCCGAGGTTCTCGAACATCTCCTTCAGCACGCTGCCCGGCTTCCTCACGCGCTCACCCACCAGTAGTTCATCAGGAGGACGATCAGGACCTGGAGGATCGCCGCGCTCGCCAGGTACTTCCAGCCGACGTCGTTGAGCTGGTCGATCCGGAGGCGTCCGGTGGCCACCTTGATCGACGCGAGGACGAGCAGCACGCCCAAGGTCTTCACGAAGAACAGGCCGAAGCCCACGATCCAGGAGAGCCAGTCCGGCGTGATCGTCCAGGGGATCCGCGGTCCGCCAAGGAACAGGGCCGCCACGAGAGCGCTGCCCACGACCATGGACACGTCCATCGTGAGACGCATCATCGCAAGCCTTCGTCCGGTGAGCTCCGTCCACGGCCCCGCCACGATCTCCGTCTCCGCCTCCGGGATGTCGAAGGGGGTCCGCTCGAGTTTCGCCTGCAGACCGATGAGCGCGACGACGAACCCGATCGGTTGGAGTACGGCGAACCAGAGGTGGGACTGTTGCCACGCCACGATGTCCGTGATGGACCAGGAGCCCGCCATCAAGGCTGGCGTCAGCAGGGCGAGGAAGAAGGGGACCTCGTAGATGAACATCTGCGTGACCGCGCGCACGCCGCCTATGGTCGCGAAGACGTTCCGCGAGAGCCAGCCCAGGAGGAACAGGACGATCGTCGGCAGCGTCAGCAGGTACAGCACCAGAATGAGATCGCCCTGGAAGGCCAGGGGACTGTTCCCCACGATGGGCACGTACAGGAACGCCGTCATCACGGCGGCGAGGGCGAGGAGCGGGGCGGCGTCGAAGGCCTTGCGGTCCATGCCCTTGACGTCGATGACCTCCTTCCCGAGCATCTTCACGAAGTCCGCGAAGGGCTGCAAGAGCGGCGGGCCTACGCGGGCCTGCATGCGCGCCGCGATCTTCCGGTCCAGGAACTGGAAGAAGAAGGCGTAGGCCAGGAGGAAGAGGAAGCCCGGGAACAGGAGGATGTAGACTGCGAGGAGGATTGGGTCCATTCAGGCGCGCCCCCGCTTGCGGTAGAACTCGCGGCCATGGGCGCTGAGTTCGTCCCACGTCATCTCGCCCGTCTTCTTGCCCCGCTCGTTGACGATCGTGATGCGCGACGTGCACGACAGGCACGGATCGATGGCCGCCACGATCACGGGGATGTCCGCCAAGTTCTGGTGGACCAGGCTGACCGCGACGGAGGTCCAGTTGGCAAGGGTGGGCGTGCGGATGTCGAGGCGCTCGACCTTGTCCGTGTTGTTCGTGCGAATGAAGTGCACGAGCTCGCCCCGCGGCGCCTCGTACCGCGACAGGATCTCGCCCCTGGGCGCGGCCCTCGGGGTCGTGATTTTGATCGGCCCCGCGGGCAGGTTCTCCAGACAGTAGCGGACGATCTGCAGGCTCTGCTGGAGCTCCCCGATCCGGACCAGGGTTCGGCCGTAGACGTCCCCATGGGTGTCCGTGATGACCTGCCACGGGACGTCGGCGTAGGCGATGTAGGGATCGTCCTTGCGGATGTCGTAGTCCACACCGCTCGCGCGGGCCGTGGGCCCGACGGCGCCGAGCTTGAGGATGTCGTCCTTGGACAGTTTCCCGACACCGCGGAAGCGGATCATCATCGTCGCTTCCTTGTTGACCATGTCCCTATACTTCGCGATGCGGTCCTCCAGGTGGGGCAGCCGCTTCAGGGCTGCCTGGATCTGCTCCGGGGTCAGGTCCCTTCGGACACCGCCGACCTCGTTGATCCCATAGTTCACGCGGTTCCCGGTCATCTCCTCGAGCATGTCCTGGACCGCCTCCCGGTCCCTCCAGGTCCACATGAACAGGGTGTTGAAGCCAATCTCATGGGCCGCGACCCCGAACCACAGGAGGTGGCTGTGTATGCGCTCCAGCTCCGCGACGATCGTGCGGATGTACTGGGCCCGTGGCGGGATCTGGACCTTCATCGCCTCCTCGATCCCCTTCACGAAGACGGTCGTATGGGAGTGGGAGCAGATGCCGCAGACGCGCTCGAGCAGGGGCACCACGCGGACGAAGTCCCGTTGCTCCGCGGCCTTCTCGATCCCGCGGTGGTTGTAGGACACATCGAGCTCGAGGCGGACGATCGTCTCGCCGTCGGCGACGACCTTGAAGTTGACCGGTTCCTTGAGCGCCGGGTGATGAGGTCCGATGGGTACGACGACTTCGGTCATCTACTTCGCCTCCTCGGTGTGCACTCCGCCGTAGAACGTGTTCGGGTTGGGTTTCCAATCCTTACGCATGGGGAATTCGTTCTCGGGCCAGTCCTCGTTCAGGATGATCCGCTTGAGGTTCGGGTGGCCCACGAAGACGATGCCCAGGAGGTCGTGGATTTGCCGCTCGTAGAGGCCCGCGGGCGGGAGAAGGTCGGAGGCGGTCGGGACCTCGGGCTTGTCCCGGGGCAGTTCGAGCAAGATGGACACGACGGTGTGGTGGGGCCCGGTCAGGTTGTAGATGAGCTCAAAGCTCTTGCCATTGTCCACCGCGGCGATCTGGACAACGTGGTCGCACTTCAGGTCCTTGAGGGCGCGTTGGACGGCCTCCTTCACCTTGGCCGGCGTGGTCGCCACGCGGATGCGGTTGGGCTTCATCGCGTCCACGGTCCCGAGACCCTCCATGGCCTTGGCGACCTGTTCGACCTTGAGGAGCTCGCTCATGTGCTCGCCTCCGAGGGCTTGGCGGGTGCAGGCTGCGCGCCTTCCTTTGCCTCGACCCGCTCGATGACCTTGGTCTTCTTCGCCCGCCATTCCTTCCCGCCGCGGGCCAGGTCTTCCTTCAGGAGGCCGAGGCATGCCACGACCGCGTTGATGACCTCGTCCGGGCGGGGCGGGCAGCCCGCGACGAAGACGTCCACGGGGATGACGTTCTCCACGCCGTCGACGACGTGGTAGAGCCCGCGGAAGACGCCGCCGAACGCGCCGCACGCGCCCATGGCGATCACGTACTTGGGCTCGGGCATCTGCTCCCAGATGCGCCGCAGGCGGGGCGCCTGCTTGCGCGTCACGGGTCCCGTGACGATGAGGATGTCCGCGTGGCGGGGCGAGCCCTTCGCGAGGATGCCGAAGCGCTCCACGTCGAAGCGGGGCGTGAGGGCGGCGATCACCTCGATGTCGCAGGCGTTGCAGGCGCCGCTATTGAAGAGCGTGATCCACGGGGACTTCATGCGGGCCCAGTTCGCAAGGCGCTGGCTCAGGGTCATTGTTCCCACCTCAGAATCAGGATGCCGACGGCGAGGAGGCCCAGATACCCCGTCGCCGCCCAGGGCAATAGGCCTGTGGGCATCGTCGCGAGGACGAGGGCCGCGACGTGGACGATGGTGAAGAAGAGGGCGACGTAGAAGAACTGGTAGCCGGGCTGGTAGGCCTGCGCCGTCGCGGCCTCCCCGCCCACGTAGGGCATCTGCTTGTTCACGCCGTCCACGGAGGCGGGCGCGATGCTGCGGGACCAGAAGTACATCAGCCAGGCGATTGCGATCGCGGCGCCGAAGATCGCGAAGGGCGAAACGAGCACGTCCGTCACGGTCATGGTTGGACGCCTCCGGGGAAGAGTGGCCTCACTCGTTCGATCCAGTCGAAGAGGACCTGCGGGAAGAGACCGAGGTAGACCGTCACGGTGGCGAGGACCACGACGCTCGCGGACGCGCTCCGCGGCATCCGCTCCTCCCCGCCGTCCGCGGCCGCGATCGGCGTCGCGTTGGCCGCCTCATGGCCCTGGAAGAGCAGGGTCGAGAGGATAGGCACGTAGTAGCCCAGGGAGAGGGCGCTGTTCGCCGCGAGGATGAGGACCAGGGTTATGCCG
>JBBSVS010000354.1:258-2064 GCA_038046665.1 Thermoplasmatota archaeon | reverse complement strand
CAGACCGTCGCGACCGCGGGCCTCCTCGTCACGGTGATGGCCCTCGCCTCCATGGCCACGGTGTATCCATCCGGGTGGCTCGCGGACCGCTACGGACGCAAGCCGACCTTCGTCACGAGCCTCGTCCTCATGGGCCTCGTGATCCCTTTCGTTTTCTTCACGGTCGACCTGATGTCCGCGATACCGGTCATGGTCGTCTTCGGGCTCGTCCTCGGGCTGCACGGACCGCTCGCGTCGTGGGCCACGGATCTCGCGCCGGAGGATTCCATGGGGACCGCGATGGGCCTCTACCGCACGATTGGAGACGCGGGCTACTTCGCCGGCTCCGTCCTCCTCGGGGGCCTGGTCGGACTCACGATGACGCCCGGAGGCCAGATGAGCCACGTGCCCTTCCTCCTCGCCGCCGTGTGGATGGTCGTGAGCGGGCTCCTGTTGATTACAGCGAGGGATCCGTCCGGGGAGCGGGCGAGGGCCCGCGCCAAGGCTCTGGCCGCGGAATCTCCCGAGCCGAAGTGACGCGTCACCGCGCGCCTGATGCCGTGAACTTCTCCAAGGTGGTGTGGCGCACCGCGAGGCCGAGGAGCAGCGCCGCGTCTTCGGCGTACTTCGCGAGATCTTGGCCCGCGTCCTGCAGGGCCGCCTGCTCGTCGGAGCGCAGAGCCCAATCCTCGACCTTGATTACGTGGCCCTGACCGAGGACCGCGGGGACCCCCAGGGCGATGTCCCTCAACCCGTACTCGCCCGCGAGGACCACCGAGGCGGGGACCACCGAGGGCGTGTGGGACAGGAGGGCATGCATCAGCGCTGCCGTGGCCCCGGCCGGCCCGAAGGCGGTCCCGCCCTTCACCTCGATGACCTTCCCGCTCACGGCCTTGAGCGCCTCCCGGATCTCGTCCTTCTCCTTCGGAGTGAGATCGATGGGCTTGCCGTGGACGGTGATGCGACTGAAGACGGGCACCGCACGATCCCCGTGCTCGCCCAGGACGACGGCCTCCACGTCCGCCGGCTTGGCGCCGAAGCGGTCCGCGAGGAGGCACCGGAGACGCATGGAGTCGAGCACGCTGCCCGAGCCGAGGATGCGGTCCCTCGGTAGGCCGGACGCCTCCCAGGCGACGGTCGTGACGACATCGACGGGATTCGTGAGGACGACGAGCGTCGCGCGCGGGGCCGCCTTCGCGATCTGGCGGCTCAGGTCGGCCACGAGGCCCGCGTTCGCATGGAGGAGATCGAGCCGCGTCATCCCGGGTTTCCGGCCCTGGCCCGCCGCGAGGACGACGACATCCGCATCACGGAAGTCAGCCATGGAGCCTGCGCGGCCCACGGGGGCGCCCTTGCCGTGCAGGCCGTCGCGGATGTCCTCCGCCTGGGCCCACGCGAGGTCCTCGACAACGTCCGTGAGGACGAGCTCCTCCAGGACGGTCTCCTGCGCGAGGGCGAAGGCGATCGTGCCCCCGAGCTTCCCGACGCCGACGATCCCCGCTTTCATGCCGCTCGCGGATTCCACGCGGGCCCTGGCCTATAAGGTCTTCCTCGATATTTCGCGAGCGGGGAATATAGGTCGTCAGGGCGGCAGGAGCTCGTAGGTGATCCGGTCCGTCTCCTTCCCCTTGGACCGCTTCTCGAGGATGTGCACGCGGCCGATCTCGCGCGTGTTCTTGAGATGCGTGCCGGCACATGGGCAGTAGTCCGAGTCGCCCACCTGGATGATTCGGAGGTGCTTGACCGATTGTGGGATGAGGTCCAGGAGGGAGCGGTCCTCGACCTTGTTGTGGACGATTGCGCGGTCCTCTTCGAAGATCCGCACGT
>JBBSVS010000354.1:0-248 GCA_038046665.1 Thermoplasmatota archaeon | reverse complement strand
GACCGCGTTGCACTCGCCTTCGATCCGCTTCAGGTCCTCCGGCGTGAAGTTCGCGGGCTGCAGGTCGACGCGGCTGTAATCCGCGTGGATCTGGTTGCCGACCGTCCGCGCGCCGAAGATCTTGAACGCCAGGCCGGACATCAGGTGCTGGGACGTATGCATCCGCATGTGCTTGTACCGCCGGTCCCAGTCGATCACGCCGTACAGGGCGTCGGCATCGGGCATACGGTCCACGACGTGCTTAATCG
>JBBSVS010000353.1:0-4629 GCA_038046665.1 Thermoplasmatota archaeon | reverse complement strand
TCCGTTCCGGGCTCCGCATCGCACCGGCCGTGCTGCTGGAACTCCTCCGGGCCCTCTCGTGATTTCGAGGGCCGTCCCTCAAGGCGTGTCGAACCGCGCGACGAGGCCGTCGAACCCCGCATCGAAGCTCGCGATCCCGTCCCATCCGCGCCCGCGGACCATGGCCACGGACGTCCAGTCCGTGAAGCTGAGCCGGCGCTCCCTGTACGTCCGGAAGAGCTGCCAGGCCTCGGCAAAGGCCCGGTCGTCCACGGGCTCGAGTTGGAAGAGCCGGGGGCCCTCCGGGGGCAGGAGGAACTCCCCCACCCGCAGGGCGAAGCGGTGGCTGCCGGTGCGCATCAGGGCCAGGGTCACGGCCTCGTCGAACACGAAGTCCGTCGTCACCGCGAGCCCGAACCGGCCGCGGCGGACGGCGTCGAGCAGCTCCAGGGCGCGGGCATGGGCCGCATCCCGAGGATTGTGAAAGGCGACGATGACGTTCGTATCGACGAGGACCGTCACGTCCGACGCGCCCCGTACAGCACGCGGTCGATGTCCTCGGGGGAGGTCTCCACGCCCCAGTCCTCGATGCGGTCGAGGATCCGGCGCCATTCCGCGTCGGGGATCGGGTACCGGATGCCGACCAGGCGGGCGACGAGTTCCTCCTCGCGACCGCCCGCGAGATCCAGGAGGGCCTCGAGGGTCTCCTGCTTCGTCACCTTCCGGCCGTACCGATGGAGCAGCCGCGCCTGCAGCCGGTCGAGACGGTCCTTCCCTCGCTTCGAGAGTTTGACGACGGTCGCCACGAAAGACGATAGGAGGGATGAGATAGTAAACTTTTCTACCGGACGAACACCGGTGGACGGGGGTCGGGGACTCCCAACGCCGAACCCACCTCGCCACCGCCGCGCCTCGGAGGACCGACCGTGAAGGCCGTCATCTCCGCCGCCGGCCTGGGCACGCGCTTCCTCCCGCCTACGAAGGAGCAGCCCGAGGAGATGTTGCCCGTCGTGGACCGCCCGGCGATTCACGAGGTCGTCGAAGAGGCGATCGCCGCGGGCATTGCGGACCTGCCCATCACCACGGGCCAGGGGAAGCGGGCGAGGAGTGGCTCGACGAGCCACTGGCCATGTGAAATCACTTAAATACGTGTGGTCACATATCGAACCCGATGACCAATCTGACCCTCAGCATCCCCGACGACCTGTACGAGGAGATGAAGAAGCATCCCGAGATCCGCTGGAGCGAGGTCGCCCGCCAGGCCGTGTGGCGCAAGCTCGAGGACTTGCGTCGACTCGATGAGCTCCTCGCCCCAAGCAGGCTGACGGAGGACGACGTGGCCGAACTGGGGAGGCAGGTCAAGAAGGCCGTGTGGAAAAGACATCGGAAGAAGCCGGCCGCAGGCCCTCGGTGATGCCCTGAAGGTCGTGGTCGACGCCAACGTGCTCATCGCGGCGCTCCTCCGCGATTCCACAACGCGGAAGCTGATTGTGCTTGGCGGCCTGGAGCTCCATGCGCCCCGCTACCTCTTGCAAGAGGTGGAGGCTCACTGGGAGGAGCTGACCGCGAGGAGCGGGGTTCCTCTCGCCGCCCTGAGGGCCGCTTTGCGAACGTTGAGGGGCTACTTGATTGAGCACGGACCAGAGGAGTACGAGCAGCAACTCGAAAAGGCCGAGGCGATGCTGCAAGACGTCGACGTACAGGACGCACCGTACGTCGCCCTGGCCTTGGCAATCGGAGCGGACTGCGTCTGGAGCGAGGATCGGGCCCTCACTCGCGTCCGAGGACTGCGCGTGGTTCGCACGGCCGACCTAGTCCGACGATCCGCGGAATGATTCGTAGGGAGAGGGGAGAGGTCTTCGCTTCCGAGGAACTCCTGCGAGTCCCGTCCAAGTCCAGAATCTCCGGCCGTCGGTGTGGCGTCGTTCCCCAGGCGCGATGCAGAGGCCTTCGTAACTCCTGTTTCGACAGGGACTTCGCTCGCTTCGCGGATATCCGCCGCGTCACGGGCTGATCCCGGGGCCCGCCGACCACGAGGGGTGAGCTCGGGCCGGCGCGCGATTCATTCCTTCGGCCGCGTACCTCTGAACCGCGTCAAGGCACCCCGTGTGACCTTTTATATAAGTGCACTTACACAAGTGTATACATGGCCGTCAAGACCATCACAATTGCGGAGGACGCCTACACCGCCCTCGCGGCGCTCAAGCGCGAAGGGGAAAGCTTCAGCAACGTCGTGCGGCGCCTCACGCGGAAGAACCGGTCCCTCCTCGAGTTCGCGGGCGACTGGAAAGACTTCCCCCAGGGGAAGTGGGAGGCGTATCTCGCGTTCCTGGAGGCGGGGGACCGCCTTTCCACGGCCAAGCTCGCGCGGGAACTCCGCGGAAGGCGGAAGTGACCGCGTGGCGAGCCTGGAGACGACGTTTCTCATTGACCTCCTGAGGGAGAAACCCGCGGCGCTTGCGCTGGCACGGCGTCTGGAGGAGGGCGGAGAACCGAAGTGCGTGACCGCACCGGCAGCCTCCGAGATGATCGTCGGAGCCTACCTCAAGGGTGGGCGAGCCGTGGAGAAGGCCCGTTCCCTCCTCGGTTCCTTGGTGCTGCTGGAGTTTGACGAGGCCGCATGCCTGGAGGCGGGACAGCTGGGGGCACTCCTCATCGAACGCGGGGAGCCCATGGCGACGCCGGACCTCTTGATCGCCGCCATTTCGAAGCGACACGGCCAGCGCGTGATTACGCGGGACCTCTCGTTCTCGCGGGTCCCCGGTCTCGAGGTCGAAACCTACTGACGGCGGCCCTCCGTCATCTCGGAGACCCGCGTTCGCGGGTCCTCCTCCCAGGGGAAGGGGGCGCGGGACCCTTCTCGACGGCCGCGGGAAGGCGGCCGGCCCGGGCGCGAGCACGTCCATGATGAAGGTCAAGGGCGGTCCGCGGATCGTGCGCGGGGAAACCGGAGCCAGAAGGCCCCATCCCTCGAAGGTAGCATCCATGGATAGAATCCCCGTGACCGGCGGCGCCGGGTTCATCGGCTCCCATCTCGTCGACGAGCTCGTCCGCCGCGGGAACGGGGTCACCGTCGTGGACAACCTCGAGCCGCAGGTGCACAAGCGGATGCCGGACTACCTGAATCCAGAGGCGGAGCACCGCTTCGAGGACCTCCGAAAGGACACGGTGGTTGCGGAGGCACTACGGAAAGGATCTCGCGGGCCGATTCCGGGACCTCATCCTCCTGACCTGCGACCTCGTGCTCGAAGAGGACCTGGAGGACTCCCCGGGGACTTCTCCGGGACCTTGGGAGGCGGCCCGCCGCGGGAGAAGAGTGAACGGTTGCCCGCACGGGTGCCGGGAAACCGTCCATCGGTCCGGGCCACGGCGCGCTAGACCAGGAGCCCGCGATGGACTCGGACCCCCGGGGAGGCAGAGCATCCGGCCACGGCATCCCTCGTCTTCCAGCACGCGACGGCCTGGTCGTCCCACGGGAGGTTGCCGAAGGGGCATTCGCTCGTCGTCGGGGAGAACGGCACGATCGCCCTGGGAGGGGCGTGCTTGGGCGTCGGTAATGGTATAGATACCATGAAATAGACGCAATGGCATGATATCCACGCAGATGACCGCGGTCGTGCAGATGGACAAGGCGGGCCGGATCGTAATCCCGAAGGAGACCCGAGCGGCCCATCGCATCCGGGCAGGAACCAAGTTCCTCCTTGTCGAAGGATCCGACGGCCGCCTCTGGCTGCAGAGACTGGACCCCGAGGAACTCGCCCGGCGGATCGAGAAGGAGCTCAAAGGGGTGGACCTCGATCCCCTCATTGCGAAGGTCAAGGCCGAGGTGAACCGCCTCGTCGAGGAACGGTATCCCGCCCTCCGTAAGCGGTAGCCCGGGGGAGCGGAAGGGATGCCCCTCCCCCCGGCCTCGGCCGTCCTCTTGGACACGAACGTGCTCGTGGCGGCGATCAAGCACCCCACTCGGCAGACGGCGACGTACCGCCTGGTCGTGCGCCTGTTGGGGCGGCCGGATCTCCGCCTCGTCGGCGACGAGGTCCTCGCTGAGGAGTATCTACGGTACGCCGAGGTCTTCCCCTCCTCGACGGGGAAGGCTCTGCTCTCCGCCCTCCTCAACCGCATGGAAATCGTCCACATCGAGGACCGTTTCCTGGCGGCCTGCGCGCCGTATTTCGCCGCCGAGGAGACAGCCGATCGGCTCCATGCGGCGGCCTGCCTCCAGCTCGGGGCCGTCCTCGTGTCCAACGACCGGCACTTCGAGCCCGCTCGGAAGGCGGGCCTGATCTCTGTCTGCTCCGTGACCGACGCCGTGCGGACCTGGTGATCGTGGGGACATGTCGAAGGCGAAGCGCGAGCCCGGGGCAGAAGGCGAGAACGCGGTTCAAGGAGCTCGTGCGGATCATCGTCGAGGCGGAGATGGAGGCCCTGCAGGAGTCGTCGAAGATCCGCTGAAACGATGCCCGTCCACGCGCAGTCCGAGGAGCGCCCGGCCGAAGTCTCGGATCTATGGAAAGACGGTTTACGAGCCTCCATCTTGCGGCCGGGTCTGCAAGGGCGCGACCGTCCGTCCCCTTGTTTGTTCTGTTTCGCCCCCTTCGGGAGGATTTCGGGTCATTCTCCGTAATGATTATGTACCGTCCAGGCCTACCG
>JBBSVS010000352.1:0-1934 GCA_038046665.1 Thermoplasmatota archaeon | reverse complement strand
GATCTGCGGCTCTGACCTTCCTGAAGGAGAACGTGGCGTTCATCGTGTACATGGGCGTCCCCTACTACGCCCTCCGCGAGCTGTTCCCCGAACTCCAAAACGGGAGCAGCACGTCCGATTTCGAACTCCTGTACGACGCGGGCGATATCCAAATCGGCACGCATGCGATCTACGTTTACGAGGTGCTGCCGTGACGACGCTTACGAGCAACCCGAGGTACGAGAGTGAAGCAGCCGATGCACGGAAGCGGACAATGGAAACCGGAGACACGGATTCATGAACGACGCAGAAAGACCGGACCTGCTCTTGGCGAACTCCTATTTCATGGCCTATGATCGCAAGGACGAGCGTATCGAAGGTCCCTTCGCGCCCTTGGGCCCCCTGTATATTGCCGCCAGCCTTCGAAAGGAGGGGCTGAAGCCCGCGTTCTTCGACGGCACCCATGCCCGGAGCCTGCAGGATTTCGGGAACACTCTCGATGCAGTGCGACCCCGCGCCGTTGGCCTTTATGCGACCGTCATCTCCCGAGACGTCGCGCTGAAGATGGCGCACATGGCCCAGGCACGCGGCATCCCCGTCGTGGCGGGAGGGCCCGATCCGTCGTCCGCGCCCCACGTCTACCTCCAGGGCGGCCACGTGGATGCTGTCGCGCGCGGGGAGGGCGAGGTCACCGGCATCGAGCTGGCTCGTCACTTCGCTGGCCTGGGGTCGGGGGATTTGCACGAAATCCAGGGCCTCTCCATCATGGAGCACGATTCCCTCGTCCACACTCCGGACCGCCCCTACGTGCAGGACTTGGACTCCGTACCTTACCCGGCCCGCGATCTCGTGGACTGGCCCGCGTACGCTGAGACGACGCGCCGATTCCACGGAGCCAGCCAAACCACCGTGATGACGGCCCGCGGGTGCCCCTTCCGATGCACATGGTGTTGCAAGCCCATCTTCGGCGAGAAGTACCGCCATCGAAGCGCGAAGAACGTCGTCGGCGAGATGCTCGAACTCAAGGAGCGCTACAAGCCCGACATGATCCGCTTCGCGGATGACATCTTCACGATCAACCGGAAGAAGTTCCTGGAGCTCGCAGACGCGATCGAAGCTGCCGACGCGCAAATTCCTTTCGAATGCCTGAGCCGCGTCGACCTCGTGGACCGGGAAATCCTCGAGCGCCTCCGAGACATCGGGTGCCGAAAGGTCCTCTATGGCGTTGAGTCGGGGAGTCAGCGGGTCCTCGACTCCATGAAGAAAGGCACCACTGTAGAGGAGGTGCATGAGATCAGCCGCCTCACGCGGAAGCTGGGAATCGAGCAGTACTGGTTCCTGATCTACGGCTACCCGCCCGAGGACGTCCACGATCTTCGCCTGACCGTAGACATGGTCCGCCGGCTCCAGCCCGACGACTACGGGATCACCGTCGCCTACCCGCTCCCGAAGACGGAGTTCTATGAGACCGTGCGCCACTCGATGCGGGAGGGCGAACACTGGCGGATGACCCGCGACAACGTGGTCCTCTACAAGAACAGGTACGGCTCGTGGTTCTACCGGGCCGCGATCTACGGCACGCATTTCGTGTACCGCTCGAAGCGTGCGGCGATGCGCCACCCGAACGCCCTCACCAAGGCCATCGACCGCATGGCCTATGCCGCGACCGACACCGTGCTCGGCGGGTGGACCCACCTGTTGGAGGATTGACCACGGGGGCCTACACTGCGGTCTCGCAAGGTTTCGACCGCCTCGCACCGAGGTACGACGAGCTCATCGAGTCGAATCCCCTGCACGCGCACCTCCGCGCTCGGTCCCTCGCGTGGCTCGATGAAGCTTTCCACCCGGGGATGCACGTCCTGGAGATCGGATGCGGTGTGGGGACGGAGGCGGTCCACCTCGCGGGGCGAGGCGTGGAGGTCACCGCGACGGACGCATCGCAGGCCATGGCGGAC
>JBBSVS010000351.1:0-1913 GCA_038046665.1 Thermoplasmatota archaeon | reverse complement strand
ATGGACGAGAGGACCGGAACCCCATGAACGCCGTCATCCCGGCCGCGAGCGTGGACGCGCACTTCCTGCCGCACACGACGGAGACTAGAGCTCCACCCCTGCGGCATTGAGCTCGGTCAGGAGCTCCCGGGTCGTCCAACATGGGACGATCCGTTGTGCCTTCAGGTGACGGTCATCGGACCAGATCCCATCGCATGGCACTGCGAGAGCCGCTGCGACGTAGGCGGTGTCCCTCGAATCGACGCGGCGCATCGCCTCGGCCGCCCGCTTCCAGTGAGGCAAGAGAGCCTCGATCGGAATCGTCGTCACGTAGCCCTCGAGGAGCTCCAAGAGCTCCGCGGCCGCCCCTTGGGACAGGCTCGCGCGCCGTTCCAGCTCGGACCGGTGTCCTCCGATTTCGTCCCACAGGAACTCCGGCACGTAGAGATCAATCAGGGAGAAGGTCAGAATCCGACGAACGGTCGAGCTTCGGAGGAAGGCGGCGACGACCACGTTCGCGTCCACAATGAGCCGCGAGGGCGCGGCCAGGAGCTCAGCCCCCGGCGGTCCGCCGGGCCCTCTCATACCGCTGCCGCAACCCCTCCTTAATCAGGTGGTCGATCTCGTCGATGTCCTCCGCGCGCAGCGTGCTCCGTCGGGTGAGGACCTCCATCCGTTCGAGGTCCCGAATCCGCTGGGCGAGCACCCGGCGGACGACCTCGCTCCACTTGATCTCAGGGTGGGCCCGCATCTTCCGACGGAGTTCCTCCGGGACCGCGAGGGTGATGTTGGGCATGGAAAAATGTTATGTGCACGCACATAATCAACCTTTCTACCCCAGGGGGAACTATTGGGGGACGCCCATGAAAGCCGTCATCCCCGCCGCCGGCCTCGGCGCGCGCTTCCTCCCGCTCACGAAGGAGCGGCCGAAGGAGCTGCCCCCCGTCGCGGACCGGCCCGCAATCCATTGGGTCGTGGAGGGACTGCCACGAATGGCGTCACGTGCGAACCGAGCCTCGCCCGCAGAGATCCCGGCGGCCATCGTCCGTGGGCCGCACCGACGACGAAGGGTTTTTGTATACGTTGTCATATCATGTATACGATGCCGCGCACCGTCTCCGTCCGTCTGGACGATGACACGACCCGCGAGGTCGACCGGCTCGCGAAAGAGTTCCGCACGGACCGGTCCGAGATCCTGCGACGGGTCCTCGAGGTCGGGCTTCGGGAGGCCCGCCTCCAGAGTGCCGTCGAACAACTCCGCGCCCAGAAGGTCTCCCTGGAGCGCGCCGCCGAGCTCGCAGGAATCTCCCTGTTCGAGATGCTCGATGCGGCGGAGCGCGCGGACGTGGCCTACGGATACTCGTCCGACGACCTGTCCCGCGACCTCCTCCGTCTGAGGCCTCGTGCGGCCGGCGAGGTCCGTGGGAAGGTGCCTTCCTGATTGTGGCGGACGCGAGCCCCCTCATCCATCTCGCACGCATCGGTCGGCTGTCCCTGATCCCGCAGCTCTACCGCCGAGCGGTGTGTCCGGCCAGCGTCGTTCGGGAGGTGGTCACGCGCGGGCACGAGCTTGGGCGTCCCGACGCCGCTGCGGTTGAGGCCGTCCTTGGAGATTGGCTCGCGGCCGTCATGCCGCCCGCGAAGCTCGCGGCGCGAGCCGAGGCCTTGCGTCGCAATGCCCGCCTGGGAGAGGGGGAGTCCGACGCGATCCTCCTCGCGGAGGACCTCCGGGCGCCGCTGCTGACGGACGACGCCCTGGCGGCCCGTACCGCGCGGGCGAGGGGGATTGACATACGCTGGACGACCTCCCTCGTCCTCGAGGCGGCCGCGGGCTCCGTCCTGTCCAAGCAGGAGGCTCGCGGCGTCATCGAGGAGCTCGTCCGTTCCGGGCTCCGCATCGCACCGGCCGTGCTGCTGGAACTCCTCCGGGCCCT
>JBBSVS010000350.1:0-1354 GCA_038046665.1 Thermoplasmatota archaeon | reverse complement strand
GATCGCCACGAGCCGATTGAAGGTCTCGAGGGCGCCTTGGAGGTCTCCTCGCTCTTGGAGGATCCTCCCGCGGTTCAGGAGCGCGGCCGCATTGTTCGGCTGGATGCGCAGGACGAGATCGAGACCGGCGAGCGCCTCCCTCGGCTTCCGGCTCCGGCGGAGGGCGACCGCCTTGCCGAGGAGGGCGGCCACGTTGCTCGCCTCGATCTCGAGAACCTCGTCAAATAGGGTGAGAGCCTGCGGGTAGTTGCCGCTCGTGCTCGCCGCGAAGGCTCGACGGAGAAGCCCCGGCACCTCCCCGCGACGGGTGGCCGGGGAGGCCTCGATCTCCGCCGCCTCCGGGATCTCCACGGGCCGTGGGGGCGGAGGGAGTCGATCCAGAGCAGCGCGCGCCGCGGCACGCAGGAGCCCGTCTTCGATCGCCGAGGCCATCCTCTCGAGTTCATGCCGGGCTCGCTCGCGAAGCCACTCCGCGTATCCGGTCGTCTGGGCGATCCGTTCGAGGTCCTCGATCCTCGTTTCCATGCGCGCCCTTCCGACCTCTATGGCGGGAGCGGGGCTTTCCAGCCCTCCGAGGGATGGCACGGCGAAGGACGAGGCCTCCCGGGGAGACCGCGGTCCCATGTAACCGTGCCTCGTCAGCCCATTGCGCACGAGGAACCTCAGGGCCGCCGACCGGTCGCCGCGGAATTCCTTCTTCGAGTAGTGTTCGAGCGCTTGGAAGGTCCCCGGGTCCCAGCCGCTGGTGAGGACTTTACGCCTCCGCACCCGGGGCCCGGGCGGAGGAGGCTCCGCATCTTCGGCCGGATCGAACGCGCCCCTCTCCGTCGCGGCGACCTCCCCTTCCCCTGCTTCCTCGGGTCCGAGTGCCTGCGGTCCCAGCCAAAGGGTACCCTCTCGCCCCGTGGGCGGGTGGCGTGTCTTTCGAGCTCCATCGGATCCAGCGGCGATCGGAGCGCTGCGATGGAACTCCGCAGGCGACGCCATCCCTCGCGTCGATTCACGCTTCCCTTGGTCCTCGGGTCGGAACGCGACGAGATGGATGACGTGCCCCTCAACCGCCGTGTACTCGCCGAGGGGATGGCTAAGCCTCCACGTGTGCGGGGTCATCTGTCGGACCTCCGCACGCGCGATCTCGTTCAGGAAGTCCTTCGCGAGGCCCATGGCCGCCTCGCGGTCGACGGTCGCCTTGAGGGGCGATTTGGGTGATGGGCCCAGGACGTGGGCATACCGCCGCAGGACAGCGCGGGAAACCGCCCTCCAGGACTCCGCGCTGTCGAACACTTCCACTGCGAGCACTCCGCCCTCGTCGAGGATGAGCACGCCGCACTGCCTCTCGCGGGCCGGAATTCTC
>JBBSVS010000349.1:0-5488 GCA_038046665.1 Thermoplasmatota archaeon | reverse complement strand
CGCCGGAGGACGGGTGATCGAGGCCGCCGATGAGGTTGAGCAGCGTCGACTTGCCCGAGCCGGACGGGCCGATGAGCGACACCATCTCGCCGCGCGCGATCGCGAGGTCCACCTGGTCGAGCGCGGTGACCTGGCGCTTGCCGTCGAAACGCTTGGAGACCTGGGTGAGCGCAATCATGGAGGAACTGGGCATGACACTCGTAATTTACACGGAACGGACACGGAACGACCACAGAACGAACACGGAAAACAGCACGGGGAAACACAGAAGGGAAACCGAGTTCCCGAGACGCTCGCTACGATCGGTATCGAAAAGGCTCGGGGGCCGTCTCGCTCAGCGTCGGGGAGCATCGCGTAGCTGGAGCTGATCCATAAGCATCCTTGCGTTGCCGCAAGAAGTCTTGTAGTCTTCCGTCGGTGGGTCAGAAGAAAATCCTCGTCACCTGGATCGGAAACACCGACTTGCGGGCGCCGATGGAAGGGAACGCGGTCGGGCTGGGCCCGATCGCGCAAGCGCTTGAGGCCCGCGCCTTCGACGAAGCCTTCCTCGTGTCCGACTACGACGACGTCCAGGTGCGCCCCTACATTCGGTGGCTCGGTGAGCGAACCTCGACGCGGCTCCATGTGTTGCACGAGAAGCTCTCCGGCCCCACGCAGTTCGGCGAGATCTACGAGGCCGCGGTGCGAGCCTGCGACCGGGCCGTCGGTCAGAGAAAGCAGGAGGGAGTGTCGCTCACTTTCCACCTCAGCCCGGGCACACCGGCGATGGCGGCCGTGTGGATCATCCTCGCTAAGACCCGATTCTCTGCCGAGCTGATCGAGTCCTCGCGTCAGCACGGGGTCCAAACGGCTTCCGTCCCTTTCGACCTCTCCGCCGACTTCCTCCCCGACCTCCTCCGCCGGCCGGACCGAGAGCTGGAAGCCCTCAGCGCCGGGCTCCCGCTGGAGGCGCCCGAATTCTCTGACATCGTCCACCGGAGCGCGGCCATGAAGCGCGTGATCCTCCGCGCCCGCCGCGCTGCGCCGCGCTCGGTTCCTGTCCTGATCGAGGGAGAGACGGGGACCGGGAAGGAGCTTCTGGCCCGAGCCATCCATCGGGCTAGCCCGCGGAGGGAACGGATGTTCATCGCCGTCAACTGCGGCGCGATCCCTTCGGAGCTGGTGGAATCGGAGCTCTTCGGACACGAAAAGGGAGCCTTCACTGGAGCGACCGCACGGCGACGGGGCCACTTCCAGGAGGCGGACTGCGGGACGCTTTTCCTCGACGAGGTGGGAGAGCTTCCGAAGCCAGCCCAGGTGAAGCTGCTTCGCGCCCTCCAGGAGGGCGAGATCCTCCCTGTCGGAAGCTCCCGGCCCAAAAAGGTGGACGTCCGTGTGATCGCGGCGACCAACCGGTCGCTTCCGGACGAGGTGGCGGCCGGGCGGTTCCGTGAAGACCTCTTCCACCGTCTCGCTGTCGCTGTCCTCCGACTGCCCCCGTTGCGGGAGCGGCGCGAGGACCTGTCGCTCTTGGTCGATCACCTGCTCCCCAAGGTGAATCGGGAGGGTGCCGGTCAGCCGGGCTTCACAGAGAAGAAGCTTTCTGCGAGCGCAAGGAATCTTCTGCTCGTGCAAACGTGGCCGGGGAACGTCCGCGAGCTGGAGAACACGCTGCGGCGGGCTGCGATCTGGACCGCGGACGCCGCGCTCGGGGCCGAGGACATCCGCGAGGCGCTGCTGCCTGCGGGCGGCACAAAGGACAACCCGCTGGATCGCCCGCTCGGGGAGGGTCTTAGCCTGCCTGAGATGGTCGCGTCGGTGGCCAGCCACTACCTCGGCCGCGCACTGGACGCGGCCCACGGCAACAAGACGAGGGCGGCGAAGCTGGTGGGCCTTCCGAGCTACCAGACTTTTTCGAACTGGATGAAGCGCTACGGGGTGAAGCCATGACGGCACGCCGTTTGCCTCGTCCGACCACGGAATGGTCGAGGAGCATCTCGTGACTCGCCGCGAATCCGAGGCCGACGCCCGGATTGCCATTGACGACCGTCTCCGCGCCGCGGGGTGGGATCCCCTCGACAAGTCGCAAGTTCAGACGGAGGTGCAGGCCTCGTCTGCGGCGGGTCCGCCGGGGCTGGTGGACCGCTCGCAGGCGCGTCCCTTCGATACGCATGCCCCCGTCTACGACGTCGTCGCCGCCGCCGGGGCCTTCGGCACCGACCGGGCCGTCGGTACGCTGCACGACGAGGTCGGCTGGACGACCGTGCCTGGGCACGTCCGACTGACGCGCGATCACTTCGTCGCGCGTGTGAGCGGGCGCTCGATGGAGCCGACGATCCCGGACGGCGCATACTGCCTCTTCCGGGCCGATCGCGGCGGGAGCCGCCAGGGGAAGCTGGTCCTCGTCTGGCACCGCGGCTGCACCGATCCCGCGCTGGGCGGGGAGTTCTCCGTCAAGAAGTACGAGAGCAGCAAGGGCACCGCCCCTGACGGCACCTGGTCCCACCGGGAGATCCGGCTCCAGCCGCTCAATCCCGACCCGGCATACCGGGATCTCGTCTTCCATTCCGACGCCGAGGCCGACCTCCGCATCATCGGGGAGTTCGTCTGCCTGGTCGAGACCGCCGACGAGGCGACGGGCGGCGGCCGCGCCGACTACGTCCTCTACGATCAGCGCGGCCGTCCCCTCGCCGTGATCGAGGCCAAGAAGAACGCCATCAACCCCTACGTCGCCAAGCAGCAAGCTCTTCCGTACGCGAAGGCTCTTGGCGCGCCCTTCATCTTCCTCACAAACGGCGAGCTCACCTACTTCTGGGATTACCAGAACGACGACGCGCGGCCCATCGCCAGCTTCTTCTCTCGGCGCGACCTCGAGCGCCTTGTGGAGATGCGGCAGACGCGCAAGGCGCTCGCGACGATCGGGATCCCCGAGCACTACATCCGGCAGGGCGAGACGCGTACGGTGCGTCCCTATCAGCAGGAGGCGATGCGGGCCCTGGACCACGCCCTCGAGCTCGGCAAGCGCCGCTTCCTGATCGAGCTTCCCACCGGAACGGGCAAGACCGACCTCATCTGCCTCCACCTGAAGCGCCTCTTCCAGGCCGGCTGGGCCGAGCGCGTGCTCTTCCTGGTGGACCGTGACCAGCTCGCCAAGCAGGCCCTCGAAGCGATTCAGGACGTGCTCGCCGCGCACTCGAGCTACTGGGTCCGTGCCGGCATGGCGCGCCAGGAGCAGCAGATTACGGTGGCTCTCCTGCAGACGATGATCGGCCGCGTTGACGAGTACACCGCCGGCTACTTCGACGTGGTCATCGCCGACGAATGCCACCGCTCGATCTACGGCGCATGGCAGAACGCTCTCACGCGCTTCGACGCCATCCACATCGGGCTCACGGCGACCCCGGCCAACTACATCGAGCGCAACACTTACGAGTTCTATCAGTGCGAACCCGGGAAGCCAGACTTCTCCTACCCGATCCAGGATGCGTTCCGGGGCGAGTACCTCGTCCCCTACAAGTTCGCGACCGGCATCACGGAGATCCTGGCCGAGGGCGCGGACGTCGATGAGGAGCACTACGACCCTGCGGAGTTCGAGCGGCGCTGGACGAACGAACCGACGAATCGGCTGATGATGGAGGAGTTCGACCGCCTCGCATGGAAGAACTACGAGGAGCTGGCCCCCGGCCAGGTCGCAGGGCCTGGCAAGGCGATCGTCTTCGCGATCACGAAGCATCACGCCGCCAGGCTAGCCCAGTACCTGAACGAGCTGCACTCGGAGCACAAGGGCCGATATGCCGAGGTCATCACCTCGGACGTCGCCGACCCCGCCGAGCTGATCCGTAGGTTCAAGACGGAAACCTATCCGATGGTCGCCGTGAGTGTCGGCATGCTCGACACCGGCTTCGACTGCCGCGAGGTGCTCCACCTCGTGCTCTGCCGCCGCGTGCGGAGCCCCATCCTCTACCAGCAGATGCGCGGTCGGGGCACGCGGACGGCTCCTCACATCGGCAAGCAGAAGTTCGTCATCTACGACTTCTTCCGGAACCACCAGTACTTCAACGACAGCGACGCCGACGTCTTCACCGGCACGGGGACGGGTCGAGCGCCCGGGGGCCCGACCACTCCGCCGAAGCCGCCCCATGAGCTCATCGAGCTCGGCCTGGAGGACGAGTGGCTCGAGGCGGTCACGTACATCGACGTGGGGCCCGAGGGCGAGCGCGTAGACAAAAGGGATTACCTGACGCACTGGGAGAAAATAATCCGGAGCCGCGTCACGGACGATCCGCTCCTGCGCAAGGTTCGCGACGAGGAGTCCCTCGAAGCCGCCGAGGAGGAGGAGCTTGCTCGGCAACTGAACCGGCCCGAGCATTACTTCAACGAGGAGAATCTGCGCCGGGCTTACCGCAAGCCGGGCGGAAACCTGATCGACTTCATCCGCGCGGCGCTGGGCAAGCTCCGGATCAAGAGCAGTGAGGAGAGGGTCGAGGAGAGCTTCCGCGCGTGGCTCGTCTCCCGCTCGCTCACGCCGCAGCAGGCCGAGTACCTGTGCCTGCTCAAGAACCGGGGGATCGCGACGGGCCGCGTCCGTCTCGAAGACCTCTTCGAGCCGCCGCTCTCGATCCTCGACGCGGCGGGCAAGGGCGTCGAGCTCTTCGGCGAGACGGGGCTCCGCGAGATCGTCGCCGAGCTGAACGAGGGCGTCTTCAAGCAGGCCGGGTGAGATAAGAGGAAGGCGATGGACCAGAACTTGAGGCGCAAGCTCGATCGGCTCACCGACATCCTTTGGGCCGGGGGCGTCACGAACCCCGTGACCTACATCGAGCAGATCTCCTACCTCATCTACCTCAAGCTCCTCGACGAGGAGGAGGCGAGCCGCGAGTTGCGCGCCCGCATGGCGGCCGGCAACGGCGCGCGCCTCTTCCCGGGCCAGGCCGAGCGCTTCCGCTGGTCCAAGTGGCGCTTCAAGAGCGGGACCGATCTCCGCGACTTCGTCCGCGACGAGGTCTTTCCCTACATGGCCTCACTCGTGAAGGACGAGCCGCAGGTCGCCGAGTACTTCCGCGACGCGGTCCTCGAGATCGTGGACCCGAACGTCCTCAAGCAGGTGATCGACGAGCTCGACGCGATGGGCTTCAAGAAGCTCGGCCCCGACGTCAAGGGCGAGGTCTTCGAGTACCTGCTCACCCACCTCGGCCAGTCGGCCCTGAACGGCCAGTTCCGCACCCCGCGCCAGATCCGCGCCTTCATGGTGCGGATGGTGGACCCGGACCTCGGCGACACGATCTACGACCCCGCCTGCGGCACGGCCGGCTTTCTCATTGACGTGGTCGACCACATCCTGGCCCGCTACAGCGAGAAGCCCCAGGAAGTCCCGATTTACGGCGAGGACTGGCTGGAGAAGCGAGGCCAGACGCTCGAGGAGACGAAGAAGGAGATCCCGAACCTCCAGACCTACCGCAAGGGCCCGGGCGAGCGGGCTTTCATCTGCGATGATCGATCGCCTGGCGCT
>JBBSVS010000348.1:1768-3994 GCA_038046665.1 Thermoplasmatota archaeon | reverse complement strand
CGAGGACAACGAGATGATGCGCCCCTACGAGGTCGTCGCGCCCTGAGTCGTTCGCAACTACGGTCTCCCTCGGGGAGACCGCTCCCTCTTTTGCGCGGGCGATTCGGGGAGGTCCCGGAGAGCAGCCACGTACGCCGCCGTGTCGTAGAAGTTGCGCACCCGGACGATCCTGCTGCGTCGCATCGTGTAGATCCGCGCGATGTCGCTTTTGAACGGGCGTCCCGTGGGCTTCGCGTGGCCCTCTCCGTGGAACAGCTCGATCACGGTGTCCCCCTGCGCGTACCATTCGAAGGGCTCCGCGCGGTCGTACTCCATGGCCGCGTTCAAGGCGTCGAACCAGCGCGCCACGCCCTCCCGCCCCCGCCAGGTGCCGGCCCAGGGGAGGGTTCCCTCGGGCCTGCGGCCCACCATTCCACCAGCTCCGAGCTCGCCGCGATCGTCGCATCCTTGATTGTTCCGGTCCTCTTCCGGTCCTCCCAGATTCCCTCGACGATCCGAAGGTTCTCCTCGACGCTCATACGGCCTCCGAGGAGGCGGATTGCGCGGTGGGCCTTAGTTCTGTTCTCGGCGGGGTCGTCCGGGCAGGTCCCTCACTCGCGGCCGACGAGTTCGCGGTAGGATTGCAGGGCCCGTGCGCTCGTGTGCCAATCTCCGGAGATCTTCAGCGCGGGGAGCCGTCCCTGGCTCGCACGCAGGGCGAGGTACTTGGCCGAGTACGGGCCCGTCTTCTCCAGCCGCTTGAGCGGCCTCAGCTCGTCGTCCTTCGTGCCCACCTGGTCCAGCAGGTCGAGGAGGGACCGACCCATGGTCTCCCGGAGGAAGGCCTCCAACGATGTGAGGTCGCCCTCGTGCGCCTGGACGAGGCCCTTCAGGTATCGATCGCGGTCCGGCGGCAGGACGTGCGCCGGGGGCCAGTTGTGCTTCAGGAAGTGGAGGCTCAGCAGAAGCCGGCCCACGCGGCCGTTGCCGTCGCTGAACGGATGGATCGATTCGAATTCGAAGTGCATCCAGGCCGCCAAGGCGAAGACCGGTTCACCCGAGCGATCCCTCGAGTCATAGATCTCCTGCCACCGGGCCATGAACGCCGCCACGCGCTCCATGCGAGGGGGCGCGTGCTTCATCCCCTCGATGCGGACATTCACCCGCCTCCAGTGCCCCGCGTCCGCGAGGATTCCTCGAAAGACCGCCTCGTGCAGGTCCAGGGCCGTCTTCGCCTCGATCGATCGGTCCCGTCGGGTCAACAGGCCGCGGAACGTTGCCTCATGCTGAATCGTCTCGAGCACGTCGTGGACGGGTCGGTTTGACACGCTGCGTTCTTCGAGGAGCAGCTTCTGCACGTCGGGCCAGGAGAGCGTGTTGCCCTCGATCGCATTGGTCCCCCAGGTGTTCAAGGCCCCCGCGCGCTTCCAGACCGGCTCGGGCAAAGCGTCCAGCGGACTCCTCGTGAGGAGTTCCTGTCGCAGTCGTTCCAATATGGAATCCAGCATTAGTAGATGTAATCACATATTACATATTTAAGTCTATATGGAATTAGTTATAATAGTGTGTCATTCCATACATATCGAGCGGCGGCGGGGCATCCGTGGACCGCGCGTGCCCATCCTTTAACGGCGCAGAGCGCATCCGGGATCCGTGCGTCCCCGATACGAGATCCCCGGCGCGCTGCACGCGGCTTCCCTGGGCGACCGTCGTCACTTCTATTCGCGCTCCATGGGCTACCGCGCCTCCGCGGGATGGTTCGCCCGGGCCCCGGGCGAGCGTGTGTATGCTCTGATCCTGGGAAGGCATTCCGGCGTCTACTCTCGCCGGTTCCGCTCCCTGAAGAACGTCCCCCTCCTCGTGGAGGACGCTCGCGACGTCTCGGACCTCCGGCCCTACCTCCTCAAGTACCTTCCCGAGGGAGTGTACTACGACCGCAACCTGTATTCCTCGGTCGAGGCCGCCCAACGGGCGGGGCTGGACTACGCGCATGCCTGGCGGAGCCGTTTCTTCCTCGGTCAGGAGCTCGCCTTCGACCTGGATCCCGAAAACGTCGACTGCCCGATCCACGGGGACGTCGTGGCGAAGATGCGGCGCCACCAGGGTCTCTCCTTCTGCGACTGGGAGTTCGAGGAGGTGCGCCGCCAGGCCGTCTCCCTGTACGACGAGCTCTCTGCGGACTGGTCACACCTCGCCCCGGTCTACTCGGGCCGCGGTTTCCACATCCACGTGCTCGATGCGGACGCC
>JBBSVS010000348.1:0-1758 GCA_038046665.1 Thermoplasmatota archaeon | reverse complement strand
ACGAAGAAGGAGCGGACCCGCCTCGCGAGTCGCCTCGGCGACCGCTACGCGATCGACGAGTGGGTGACCTCGGGGGAGATGCGGCTCATCCGCCTCCCGTACTCCCTCCACGGGATGGTCTCTCGCGTCGTGGTGCCCCTGCCGCGCGGGGACCTACAGGACTTCAGCTACGACGACCCGCGCGCGGTACCGCCACGACGGGAGGCCTGATCACTTCTTGGCCTTGCGTTCCTTGCGTCCGGCGTAGTAGGCCTTCTTCTTCGCCTTTTTGGCCTTCTTCTTTGCCATCTGGGCCCGAAAGGGTGGGGCAGGTTGTATGTTTTGCGCCTGCCACGCAGGCAAACCTTGAGGTCTGTCGTCGGGTTGTCCCCCGGGATGGCTCGCGCAGCGCGGGTGACCGTGCGTCCCCGGGGCCGCAACGGTCCTCTCGCCTTCCTTCCGAAAGCGCTGCGCGGGCGGATGCCCGTCTTCCTCGATTCCTCCCTCCGGGATGAGGCGCTTGCGCGGTACTCGTTCCTGGCGTGGGATCCCATCGGCTGGTTCCGGAGCCGCGGTAGGTACGCGGCCTTCGCATCACCTTGGGGGGAGGACGTCCTGCGCGGGGATCCGCTCTCGGCCCTCGGGATCTTCCTTGACCTGCTCCCCTGGGCGGAGGCGGGGCGTCCCGCCTACCCGTTCGTCGGCGGGCTGGCGGGCTACTTGTCCTACGACCTGGGACGGTGCCTGGAGACCCTCCCAGACCGCAAAGGTCCGGACCTCGGCGTCCCGGACATCCACCTGGCGCTGTATGGGCACGTGATCGTCTTCGACCATGTCTGGGGCGAGGCATTCTCCATTCGCCTGCGCGAGACCGCGCGGTACGATCCGCCGCCCATCCCGCCGAGGTTGTCCGTGCCACGGAACCCGCGGCCGATCCCGCCCCTCGAGGCGGACGCGTACATCCGCAGCGTCGAGGCCGCAAAGGACGCCATCTATGAGGGCGAAATCTTCCAGGTGAACCTGTCCCACCGCCAGCGCCTCCAATTGCCCGATTCCCCCGTGCAGGCGTACGAACGCCTGCGGGCCCGGACGCCCTCGACGTTCGGCGGCTACCTGGATGCGGGAGACCATCAGGTGCTCTCCGCGAGCCCCGAGCGCTTCCTCCGGATCCGCGGGCGCGACGTGGAGACCCGCCCGATCAAGGGGACTCGCCCTCGCGGACGAACACCCGCGGAGGACCGGGAGCTCGCGCAGGAACTCCTCGCGAGCGAGAAGGACGCCGCGGAGAACGTGATGATCGTGGATCTGGAGCGGAACGACTTGGGGAAGGTGTGCGAGTTCGGGAGCGTCGAGGTCCCCGTGCTCCGGGGATTGCGCTCCTTCCCGAACGTGCATCACCTGGAGTCCGTCGTCCGAGGACGCCTGCGGGAAGAGGTTTCGATTCCCGAGGTCCTTCGGGCCACGTTCCCGGGCGGATCGATCACGGGGGCTCCGAAGCCGCGGGCCATGGAGCCCATCGAGCGGCTCGAGCCGCACCGTCGCGGCGTTTACACGGGCGCGGTGGGCTACATCTCGTGGAACCGCTCCGTGGACCTGAACATCGCGATCCGCACCGCGACCGTGCTCGGGGATTGCGCCTACTTCGCGGTGGGCGGAGGCATTGTGGCCGACTCCGATCCGGAGGCGGAGTATCGGGAAACGCTGGACAAGTTCCGGGGTCATGCCGAAGCCCTCACCCTGGATCGGGTGGAGGTGACCACGGATGGAATACGCGTGGCT
>JBBSVS010000347.1:0-7634 GCA_038046665.1 Thermoplasmatota archaeon | reverse complement strand
TCGAATCGCCGGCCTGGGGCTCTCCGATGGGAGCGCCGATGGCTCCTTCGCAGAGACTTGGTTTCGCGAACACTCGGATGGCAAAGGGTCCGCGTTCGGACTTGGGACCCGAACCGGATCAGGTTCGAACCCGGTCGAGCCCACTCATTTCTCGGGTCTCCGACGACCGTGGAGGCGTTGAGCCCGGTGACAAGAGGACTGCTGAGAGTCACCGATGGTGAGCGGCCATGCGGAGTCGTGCTGGCACGGGCTGCGCACGGATCGTCTCACGCACCAACCTTCGATGCGCAAGAGCGAAGCACAGGGAGCCGAGCGCAATCTGGACCGAGGCCGAGATAAGGAACTGGGGGCCGCAACCCTCATTATCCCGCATGATATTACGTCCCACGCCCTTCCAGACAGGGGGCGGGGGGTGACAAGATGGCTGAATTGTCGGAGGAGAGTGTCTTCTTCTTGCGCGTCACGCCGGGCCGCGTGGAGCACGCCCTGGAGGAGCTACGCCGGCATCCGCACGTGAAGGAGGCCGAGGCAGTCATGGGCACCTACGACGTCGCCGTGACGGGCGCCTTCCGGAGCTCGGAGGAGCTACGGAAGTTCCAGGCGGAGCTCGAGGCGAAGGACTTCTGCGAGGGATGCGCCGCCCACCCGGGCTTCGAGAACTGGCGGCGGGAGGAGGCCGAGGAGGAGCCCGTGAACGGGTGGACCCTCATCCGCGCCGTGGACGTGGACCGAGCGATGAAGGATCTCCAGCGCGTGCCGTCCGTGCAGCGGATCATCGGCACGACAGGGGAGTATAACCTCATCGCGCGGATCGGCGCGAAGGACCCGAACGCCTTGCAGGAGACCGTGATCCGGGACATCCAGAAGATCCACGGGATCCGACGGACAGAGACGCGGCCGAGCCTCACGCGGCCGAGCCTCAAGACGACGTGAGGGACGGAGGCCCGGCGGGCCTCCGGCTACTTTTTGTTCTGATTCCCGACACTGTATCCTCATCTGACGGATGCGGCGCTCCCGGCGTGGACCGTCGGCAGGCCAATCGTCCTCTGAGATAAAGGACGATTCCATCTGAACGAACTCGACGAAGACTCATTGTCGACTAGGCGTTCGGCCCAAGTCACCTCGTTCCCTCTCCGCGAATGTCTATGTGTAACATGCGCGTTTCATTGCCCGAATCACAGAATCTGGTGCTCGAGGAGCCATCACGAACCTTCGGATGTAGACCGCCGTGCGCGCCCGCGTTTGGATGAGCGGGAGCGCGAAGACCCCGATCGTTTTGCACTGCGCAACCGCAAGTCTTATATTCGGTGGATACGTTACAGATACGTCAAAACGACGTGAGAACGGAGGTTTAGCGTATGACAGAGATTCGCACCGCCATCCCCGAAGAAATCGCCCGGTACCTCGATTCCCTGGTCCGCGCGGGTCCCTTCGCGAGCAAAGCGGAGCTCGTCCGCGCGGCCCTTATGGCCTACGCGACGACGGCTGGCCCGCTCGCGCAGGGTTTCGACAAGGAAACGATCCTCGCGCCCGACGGTCGCATCTACCAGCTCGAGTATGCACGGGAGGCTGCGTTGCGTGGATTGCCCGCGGTGGGCGTCGTCTACGAAGGAGGCGTCGTGCTCGCGGCGCCCTTGCAAGCCAAGAGCAAGTTGCAACGCGTCTCGAAGATCCAGAGAATCGGCGAGCACGCGGCGATCGCGTCCGCCGGTTTGGTCGCCGACGCCGACCAAGCGGTTCGCCATGTTCGTCAGGCGAAGCCGAAGACAACCGACGACCTGGTCGGGGAGTTCATAGACTTCTTCTGGCGTCACACAATCGAGCGGACAAAGCGACCCCTCGGTGTCGCGCTCTTAATCGCGAGCGCCTTGGACGGCGAATCGCGGCTGTTCTACCTCGACCCGAGCGCTGCCCTCGTCGAGTACGCCGCCGCGGCGATCGGTGAGGGCGAGAAGGACCGGTTCGAGGTCCTGGAACGGCGGTATCGGCGGGGCAAGGCAAAGGAGGCGGAAGCCTTGGCCCTCGATGCCCTCGGCAAGCCGAAGGCGTACGAGGCCGTCCACATCCCCGTGTGACGTCGGTTCGGTATCACCGCTCGAACCCAAGGGTGAAGATGCGTGGGCCAGGATTCGAACCTGGGGACCCCTTCGGGAAGGGATCTTGAGTCCCTCGCCTTTGACCAGGCTTGGCTACCCACGCACGGCCCGCGGAGCGGCGGGGCCGCCTAAAACCTTTCCCCGGGGGGTCTCCTCGGTGAAACGCGTGGAAGGACCGCAGGCGAAGGCTTTTCTCAGAAAACCCCCATGCGGGCGCGGTGGGGTCCATGGTTCTGTATTTTTCGACGGCTTTCTTCAATGAGCTCGCGGCGAAGCTCAACGAGGATCCGGAATGGCAGAAGAAGGCCACGACCATGAGCGTGAAGCTCGTGCTCACGATCACGGACCGAGGGTCGTCGCACATGCTCGACGTCCAGAGCGGCAAAGTATCGGCGAGCGAGGTGGCGGCCGATGTGCCCGCGGATTTCAAGTTCGAAGGTCCCTACGACGCGTGGGTGATCTTGGGCAGGGGCGAGAAGGACTTCCAGTCCCTCGTGATGTCGGGCAAGCTCAAGTTCCGCGGCTCCATGCCCAAGGTCATGGGCATGATGGGCCAGCTCAACCGCATCACCCTCCTGGCCCAGCAGCTTCCCAAGGAATTCTGAAGGGGCCGCTCAAACGATTAAATAGCGCGGGACTCATGTTGCCGTGCCGAAGCGGTTGGCGGGGACGGCCCATGGTCGAATTCGAGCTCACGGAAGAGCAGAAGCTGATGCAGAAGACGGCCCACGAGTTCGCGGAGAAGGAGATGCGTCCCATCTCCCTGGAGTATGACAAAAAGGGCGAGATGCCCTGGGATGTGGTCAAGAAAGCCCACTCCATCGGCTTGGACACGGCCTTCCTCCCGGAAGAGTACGGCGGAGGCGGGGTCACCTCCACCCTCACGCATTGCGTCGTCATGGAGGAGTTGAACTGGGGTTGTGCGGGGATTGCGACGGGCCTCCTCGGCGCGGGCCTCGCCTATCTCCCCATCATCCACATGGGCACGGACGCGCAGAAGAAGCGGTTTCTGCCGCGCTTCACCGGCCCGGAGCCCCGCCTCGGCGCCCTCTGCCTCACCGAGCCCGACGCCGGGTCCGATGTCGCGAACATCTCCACGACCGCGAAGAAAGACGGGAAGGAGTGGGTTCTGAACGGCGTGAAGCGGTTCATCACGAACGGCGGGATCGCCGACCTCCACGTGGTCTTTGCGACCACGGACAAGAGCCTCGGCTACTTCGGGATCCGGGCCTTCGTCGTGGAACATGACACGCCCGGGTTGACCGAGGGCAAGGTCGAGGACAAGATGGGCGTCCGCGCGAGCCACACCTCGGAGGTCATCCTGGACAACTGCCGCATCCCGGCGGAGAACATGCTCGGCTCGGAGGACGGCACGGCGTTCTATGGGGCCATGAAGACCCTCGAGTCTTCCCGTCCGCTCGTGGCAGCCGGGGCCGTCGGCGTCGCTCGTGCGGCCTACGAATACGCCCTCGACTATGCCCGGAAGCGGAAGGCCTTCGGCGGTCCGATCGCGAAGAAGCAGGCGATCGCCTTCATGCTCGCGGACATGAAGACGAAGGTCGAGGCCGCGCGCCTCCTCGTGTGGCGGGCCGCGTGGATGCTCGACCAGGGCATGCCGATGAACAAGGAGGCCAGCGAGGCGAAACTCTTCGCCGCGGACATGGCCATGGACGTGACCACGGACGCCGTGCAGATCCTCGGTGGGGCGGGATACATGAAGGACGAGCCCGTAGAGAAGTTCATGCGGGACGCGAAGGTCTTCCAGATCTGGGAAGGCACCTCTCAGATCCAGAGGCTCGTGATCTCTCGGGACGAGATCGGGGAGCTCTAGGCCAACGCCTGCGACGGCACGTTTAAGTCGCCCGTCGGCGGATGCGCGGCCATGGCTTCGCCAGCGCCCCAGCCTCTGCCCGAACCCCTGCGCCTGCCTCGCGGCAGCGTCCGTGGTGGCATCGCCCTCCTCGTGACGGTCACCTTCGGATTCATCCTCCTGAACACCGGGACTGTGGCCACCGTCCTGGTAAACGCCGTCATTGTCGTCATCGCCTTCTACTTCGGTTCCGGAGGCCCCCGGTCGATTCGCCCGCCCTCGCCGGCGGGCGTGACTCTCGCGGTTCCTGCTCCAAAACCGCCGCGGCTTGTCCGGTTCCTCCTTTTTGCCGGATTCCTCGGAATCGCCGGCTGGTTCCTCCGAACGAACCCGTCCTTGAGCGGCCTCCCGCCGGAGCTCGTGCAGGTCTGGGAAGTCCTGGCAGGGTACGTGGCGGGAGCCACCCTCGCGTGGATCGCCCACCGCCACGCCCACGAGAGCCCGCGGAACCGGCGCCTCGCGATGATCTTCCGCGACGTGAGCGCGGCGGCCGCCCTCGCCCTGACCGCGTACATCTGCCTTGCCTACGTGGCTGGTCTCACGTCCACCCTTGCGGGGCGTGCGGAGGAGATCCTCTCCCTCGTCGTCACTTACTACTTCGGATCGCGGGTGATTGCCCGCTGACGTCTGCCTCCGAGCGGAACAGCAAGGGCAGGGCACTCATCCAGAGGATTTCGAAGATCAGCGACACGATGGACGGCAGGCTGGCCACGGGGCCGAAGAAGGTGAAGGCCAGCACCACGGTCAGCCCGAGGTTCTTGAAGGAGGCGAAGGTGAGCGCCTGGACCCGGGCCTCGCGTGACGTGCGCAGGGCGTACGTCAGCCCGAAGAGGGCGATCCCGAGCCCGAAGGTCCGCAAAAACGCGAGGGGGGCGAGGTTCGCGATGAGATCGGGTCTCCCGAAGAGTGTGTCCCGGGTCGAGCCCGCGATGGCCACGACGAGGAAGAAGAAGGACACGCTGACCGCGGTGGCGCGCGTCTCGTCGATCCGCTTCCATCGGCGCAGGGGACGGGAGAGCGCGATGGGCACGCCGATGAGGAGCAGCGTCTGGACGACCAGGTCGTTCACCGCGACGGCCTCCCCGAGGAAGGCGAGGGTGACGAGCGGGACCATCACGAGACCCAGGAGATAGAGGAGGGCCTCCGAGATGAGCGACCGCCGCACGTTCCCCTTCAGCAGAGACGTAATGGGCACGACCGCGACGGCCGGGGGCACCGCCGCCATGAGGACCCATCCGTTACGGACCTCGCGGTCTGCGCTGAGGAACGCGTATACGAGGACGAGCCCGCTCAGCACCACGTAGGTCATCACGAAGGATGCGACGAACCCGCGCGCCTCCTCCCGTGCCGACATGCCCCGGAAGGAGATCTCGGTCAGGGAGAACATCATCGCCAGGATGAGCGTGAGCTGCTGGACCTGCTTCGAGTAGGCCGGGAAGCCGCCGGTCGCCAGGCCCACCACGAGCCCGGAGGCGACCATGAACGGGAAGCTCCGCCAGGGACGGAACACGGCGCGGCGAGCGGGACCGCGAGCTTAAAGGTTGACGGGCTCACAGGCTCGCGAGGACGGCCCCGAACATCGCGAGGCCGACGGCCACCTTCTGGGGGAAGCTCATGCGCTCCGCCATCCACAGGCGACGCACGAGGATCGCGACCCCCGGATAGGCGGTCGTCAGCGGCACGACGACGGCCACGGGCCCGAGGCCGATGGCCAGGAAGATCGTGATACCCGCCAGGGCGAACAAGATGAGGATGGGCTGGGCCGAGCGGATGGCCTCCCGGTCCCATGGCATCTTCCGGTCGCGCCACGCGAGACCGAGGAAGATCGGGGTGGACACGACCACGTAGATGCCCGCATTGCCCGCGAAGCCAATCTCCTCGATGGCGAGCTTCTCGAGGACGCCCCAGGCGCCCCAGAACAGGACCGCAAAGAGCATGGGGATCAGCCAGGCGCGGCCCTCCGGGGTGTCGGCGGGGTCGCCGTAGAACCCCAGGAGGGCGGCCCCCGCGAGGAGGAACGCGATGCTGAGCACCTGGAGGGGCAGGAGCGTGGCCCCGAGGCCGATCACGGCGGCGGCGACCGTGACGACCGGATATGCGGCGGTGAACCCGCTCACCACGGAGGCCTTCCCCGACTCCATGGCCTTGAACCAGAAGACGTTCCCGAGCGTACCGCAGAGGGCCGACGCGGCCGCGACGATCACGCCGGTCCCGCTCAGGCTTCCGGCGCCGTTGAAAAGGAGGAACCAGCCTGCGTAGATCGGGACGCTATAGAGAGAATACAGGGCGAGCATCCGGCCTGTACCCAGCCGGACCGTCGGCTCTTTGGACAGGCCCTCGCCCACGCCGTAGAACACGACCGTGAGCAGGGCGTAGACGAGCCAGAGCTCCATCTCGCCACATTCCCTGTCGATTGCCTGGTTCTTCCTCGTTCATTGAGGCAGACTCCGCGCGAGGTGAACCCCGCGTCTGCGCGGCTCTCCCGTAGGTGGAGGTTTTCTTAAATCTTCCGCCTCGGACGGAGATACCGCACAATCATCGCGATCATCGGGTCTCTGTGCACGACTCGTCCACTTTCCTGGCCTACACTGGACGTTCGTACGACCCGGTCTCAGGGAACCTGCCCGTACGTCTGCCGCGTCGAGGCGCCGAACATCGGGAGTCCCTGAAAATCCTCCGCCACCTTGCCCGTGGTTGCGTAGCGGTACAGAGCCGCGACGAGGATCGAGTTCGCAGCCGAGGCCACGATGCCCAGGATCACCCAGTACACGAAGGCTACGACGCCGCCGATCACGACCCCGACGACACCGCCTGCGGCGAGGCCGAGGACGATCGGGAGGATCCCGAGGAGGCCCGCGAGGACGAAGATGCCGCCCATGGTGAACTGCCCGGTGAAGGTCTCGCCCCAGGTCTTCGTGAAGATGGACGCGCTGCGCTTGACCGCGGCCCACGGCCCCAGCTTCTCGTAGATGAGCACGGGCACGACGAAGAACGTCGCCACGGTCCACGCCACGCCGACGAGGCCCATGATGATCTTCCCAACAATTCCCACGCGCTCCTGGATCATGCGGATGATCATCGCGACCGTGGCGGCGAAGAGGGCCCACAGGAAGATCCGGCCCACGTTCTCTCGGGCGATGCGCAGCCCATCGGAGAGGGTGGGATGGCCGCCGTTGAGGCGGATCATCGCCGCCCCGATGACCGCGGCGTTGAAGAAGAGACCGACGAAGAAGGCAACCACGTAGTACACGAACAGGACGACGATTGAGATCCACGCGAAGGAACCCTGGAACATCCCCTCGAAGCCGACGGCAAGGAACATCCCGCCCACGAAGCCCGCGAGGATGAGAATCAGGGAGATGCCGGACAGGAGCGGAAACAGCAGGAGCTCCTTGTCCTGGCGCAGCACGCGCAGGCTCACTTTGGTTAGATTCCAGCCCGTCGAGATGCGACCCATGGTTCTTCCTCCACACCCGGCGATCGACGGACAGCCCTTGTGAGGTACTAATGCCTTCTCATGGAGTGCCGCTCACGCCGCAGGGATCGGCTTTTCGGCCGTCGCGGGACGCTTCATGGCATTCTTGAGGAAATCGTAGAGCTTGGCCTCGATGGCCGGATCGAGCGGCGGAACGACGTGGTCCTTGAGGATCCCGTCGCAGCGCGCCTGG
>JBBSVS010000346.1:0-1544 GCA_038046665.1 Thermoplasmatota archaeon | reverse complement strand
GGGAGCCACGAACATGTGCGAGCGACGCTCCTCCTCCGCATCCTGGAAACCGGCCGCCCCGAGGAACTTCACCATCTCTCCGGGTCCGCCGAGCTCGTAGGGCGTGGGCAGGTAGCCGCTCTCGTCGGGTTCGGCGAACTCGAGCATGGGCCCCACGAGCACGTGGATGGCCTGCGACTTCTCCGCGGTGCTCCAGACGGACACGCCGATACGGCCCTTGGGCTTCAGCACGCGGTGGGCCTCCTTCGCCACGGCCTCGGGGTTCGTGAAGATCTGGAAACCGAACCGGCTCACGGCCACGTCGAACGTCTCGTCCGGGAACTCGAGCTTCTCCGCGTCCATGACCTTGAAGACGACGTTCGACAGGCGTCGTTCTCTGGAGAGGTTCGTGGCCAGCTCGACCATCTTCTCCGAGAGGTCGACCCCCACGACCTCGCCGTCGAGTCCGACCAGACGGGCGATGCTCATCGCGGGCTCGCCCGGGCCCGTGGCCAGATCGAGGACCTTCTCCCGCACGTGCAGGTCGAGGCGGTTCATCAGGTCGAACCCGTAGGGCTCGAGGAACCTCTGGAACTTGATATACTCCTCGGCGCTCTCGTTCCAGGTGGTCCGCGTGTACTCCTTGTAGTAGTCGTCGGTGTAGGTCCAGGGCGTCGTCTTCCCCTCGACGTCCGCATCGGGAGGGGAGTATATCTCCCTGGTGCTGCGCTACGGAAAGGTCACAGCCAGCCCTTGTGCCGCAGCCATGCGAACAGCCCGAGGGTCGGGAGGATCATCAGCGCCATGGCCAGGTACAGGCCCTCCGGCGCGTTGAACCCGGGGAACATCACGTTCATGCCGAACGCACTCGTGACGATCGTGAGCGGGATCGTAATCGTGAAGAGGACCGTGAGGATCTTGATCACCTGGTTCATCTGGTTCGAGGCCAGCGTGGCGCCGACCTCCATGAGGCTCGTGGCCACCTCGCGGTAGGTGTCCAGGGTGTCCAGCACTCGGATCATGTGGTCCTGGACGTCCCGCAGGTAGTTCCGCGTCTCCCGCTTGAAGGTCGGAGTCTCGAACCGGGCCAGCGTCCCAAAGGTGTCCCGCTGCGAGCGCATCGCGTTCCGGACGAGGGTGAGGTCCACGCGCAGGTCGTGGACCTTGCTGATCCCCACCCCGGTGGGCTGCGCGACGATCTCATCCTCCAGGCGGTCCAGGATGTCCTGGAACCGGTCCAGGTGGGGGAAGTAGGAGTCCACGATCATGTCGAGGATCGTGTACGCGAGGAAGTCCGAGCCCGTCTTGATCAGCCGCGGCGTCTTTTTCCGCAGGCGGATACGCACGTCCTCGAGCTGGGGGAAGACCTTGTCGTGGACCGTGACGATGAATTTCGGGCCCACGAACAAGGAGAGCTGGTCGGTCTCGATCTCCTCCGCCCAGACGATCGTCCGCATGACGAAGAACACGACATCGTCGTAGATCTCGACCTTGGGCGGGAGGTCCGTCTTCGAGGCGTCCTCGAGGGCGAGAGGGTGGAAGCCGAAGAGGGTCTCCAGCTCCTG
>JBBSVS010000345.1:0-1626 GCA_038046665.1 Thermoplasmatota archaeon | reverse complement strand
TTCGTCGAGGAGGGGCCGGGCGTACTGCGTGAAGTGCCGCAGCTCGATCCCCGCGGCCGTCGCCAGCCCGTCCTGGGTCATCTCGGGCGGGACCTCGACGGCTTCGGAATACTTCGCGTACTCCAAGAGATGCAGCAGGATGCGTTCCTTGGCCGTGAGGCGCAGAGGCGGCTCCCTCCGAACTTCCTCCCTACGGGGATTCAGGGGTATCTATGTTTTGGACACCCGAAAAATAGGACCTCCTACGGGACTCCTTCGACCGGCACTTGACCCCGGAGGTCGTGGACCCTCCTTGGTGGCAAGAAATGTTGCCTGTAACGCAACCCAGCATCGTGCGCCGGATGTACGACCACAGGGAATTCGCCGGGGTGCCGGCGGACCTGGCGACCTACATCCGAACGGAGTACAACGGGGACCACGGATACGTCCTCGCGGCGATCACCCGCGCGGGCCGGGCAACGCCCGCCGTGAGGAAGCCTACCGCGGCCCAGAAGGTCGTCCGCGCCTTTGCGAAAGCGACCCAGGCCGTGGCGAGCGTCTTCGCCAGCCCGAGTGGTGCGTGATGGCGTACGCCTGCGCGGGAACCGCCCTGGGGCGGGCCCTGCGCGCCGGCTACGCTTGGCCGGCCGCCTCGCCCGTTCCTCGGCGGAAGGACCCGTGGTCCGAGGAGACCCCGCCAAGACCGCGGAGGTTCGGAGTCCTCGTGGGCGCCCTCCGCGGGATCTTCGGAGGGACCCGGGCGTGAGCCAGCCGATCCGGAGAACGAACCGAGGTGGAAGGAGGTGACGACATGTTCGCCGCACTCGCCCTCGCGCTCTGGGCCGCAGCCCAGCTCGTGAAGGCCCTGCAGATCGCCCGCTTCATCTGAAGCGACGGTGGACGGCCCCGCGATCGTCAACCTCGGGGACGCGCCGAAACGCAGGGGTCTCAGCGACCCTTGCGCCCTTTTCGGCCGCCTCGGGCCTTCGAACTCCCGCGAGAAGCGCTCTTGCGGGTCTGGCGAGCCTTCCGGGGACGTCGCTCCCGCTGGGGCGGCTGGGCACGGCCTTGGAAGAGCGCCATGACGATCCCCGTGGGCTCCTGGAACAGGGCCCACCAGCCGACGTTGGGGATCTCCATCTTCGGGCGCAGGACGCGTCCGCCTGCGGCTTCGATTTTCCTCAGGTCCGCGTCGACGTCCGTCGAGAGCACATAGTTCAGGATTCCGGGGGGCTGGCCCTCCATGGGGCTCATGAGGCCGCCGCCGGGGCTGGTCGCGGGCTCGAAGGTCGCGTAGTTCATCTCGGGCATGTCCTCGAAGGTCCAGCCGAAGACCTCTTCGCAGAACTTGCGGGTCCTCGTCGGGTCCGTCGAGGCAATCTCGATGTGCACGAAGCTTCCGGGTTTCGGGTTGGGCATGGTTGCGTTCCTCCCTCCTCAGGGGCCACCCGCATGGACCTGGCGGGTATTTCGCGGTATGCCTGAGAGGGATGGGCGAAAGTGTCGCCGAAGGCACTGTCACCAAGTGGTACGTGAAGCAAGGAGACAGCGTCCAGAAGGACCAGACGGGGCTCTCCATCAGCACCGACAAGGTGGACGCCGAGATCCCGGCACCCGCGGCGGGGGTGGTCACGGAGGTCCTCGTCC
>JBBSVS010000344.1:0-4846 GCA_038046665.1 Thermoplasmatota archaeon | reverse complement strand
CTCCGCCTCGACCTCCTTCTGGTCGAAGGCCGCGTTCCGCATCCGCTCGGACTCGATCATGAGGACGGTGTCCATGGACGACGCGGGGATCGTCTCGAAATAGGTCGTATAGTCCGTGTCCGTGAAGGCGTTCATCTTGCCGCCGAGGCGGCCGATGAGCTTGTCAATGTCCCCCTTCTTGAGTTTCCCGCCCCCCTTGAAGAGCATGTGTTCGACCCAATGGGTCGAGCCCGTGATCCCGGGGACCTCGTTCCTCGAGCCGATTCGAAAGCTCACCCAGCAGGAGAGGGCCTTCGTGTCCGGGAGGGGCCGGAGGATGACCTTCAGCCCATTATCGAGAGCCTCGACGTGGGTGGCCATACGGGCCGCGGGCAAGCCTCCTGGAGATATAGACTTACGCGCCACCGTCACCTTCCGTGGCGAGCCTCCTGCGGAGGCCGCGGAGAGAGCATGCTGCTTTCCTGAGGATTCCAAAGGCGGCGGAAAAGATGTCTCCCCCCAGCCTTCTGTCCACCGGCGAGCTGCACACCCTTGGCATTGAGCGCTCGAATTCGCCGATGGAGGTCCTCTCGGTAAGCGATGACCTTGTCCGGAAACGGCGCGAAATACCTCCCTTCCCTCCCCTGCCTCGTGCGCTTCTTGTGGCGGATGAAGGTCATCATCACATGTGCCTGCCTACGCTTGACCCGGAGGTAAGGCAGCATCAGCAAGAGAATCGGTTCGACCATTCCATCGGTCCATACTAGCTGAAAGGCGTGACTCCAACGAGCTTTGGATGGTGGCTGGTTCATCAGCATTCCTCCGTAGGTCAGTTGGACGTCCTCCAAGACGGCCCTGTCCGTGTTGGCAACGGAAATCCTAGCACGATATTGCGCCCGGGAACACCTCGAACCCTTTGACCTTAGAATCATCAGGCAACCCTCCGCATCGACTAATCCGGCGAGGTACCGGGCGGAAAGGCTCCTTGGTCTGCCACGCCGGACTGGGCGGTCTCTTTCATATCTACGGGCAGCCGCCCCTCTCGCATTCAGCCGCTTCAGGAGTCTGAAGAATGTCTCCCTGATTTCCCGGTCCCGGGTGGAGAGAGGCATTAGGCGACCGGCCGAATCCCGACTCCTCTGGCAGCTGCGAACATGCTGGTTGAACTCGAGCAGCGCCGCCGCCCGTCTCGCTTTGACCCTAAGGTATGGAGTTACTTGCGAGAGTATGCCCGCCGCCGCAGCATTCGTCCAGATTAGCGCGTGCGAGGGTTTCCATGCGGGTTTCCTCGATGTGACGCTGCTTAGGGTCCCGCCGAAAGTCCGCTAGATTTCTCTCAGGACGTGTACGTCAGAGTTGTAGACTGCAACCCTGATGGGGAACTCTGGTGAATGGTGGCGACGTTGGCGACGGGCCAGCGAGAGAGAGCCTTCGCCGTCTATGAAGCCAGCCAAGTATTCGATCGAGACCAATGCTTACCCGCGACGCGCTAACACATTAAGGAGGACGCTGGGGGAGGTCAGCGAATGTGTTAGGCTCGCCGATCCCCCCCTTCGCCTTTCTGGGCGCGGAAGCGGGCACTGTCCAGGTCGAGCTCGAAATCCTCTTCCTTCACCTCGCCGGGGGTGAAGACCTTGCCGGCTTCGAACTCTAGCTTCTTCTCCTGCTTCTTCCGCTTCTTGGGCTTTTCCTCAACCTGCAGTGGCATAGGTCGCCTCCAGCTTGGTGGCGTAGGGATCCGGGAGATCGATGCGCCGCCTCGTTCCGTCGTTCACGACCAGTACAGACCAATCAATCATCTCGATATTGAAGGTGTCGCAAAGTTCCCGACGCAATCGGGCCCGCGTATCGCTCGGGGGTTCCGTGATTGCGGCCTTGATCGCCTCGTCGTCCGTGACGCGGTCCACTAGGCCCTCCCGCTGCCGCTTGTAGAACAGGGATCGCTCCGCGCCGATCTCCGAGTACTGCTTGCAGGCCATCATCTCCACGTCGGGTCCGCCCTTCTTCTCCGCGGCCTCCTGGATCGCAAAGTAGCGGTCGAGCCACTCGACGCGGCGGGCCGCCTCCTTGGACCTCCTGTTCTCGAGATCGTCCAGGACCTCCTCCCAGATCCGGAAGGCCTTCTTCTCCCAGGCATCTTCCACGAGGTCCTCCACTTTCCCCATGTAGTAGCGCTGGATCTCGATCGGCGAGACGACAGACCCGTCCTCCAACTCCACGCGCCATTGCTCCGGGTTCCGCGTCTCCACATTGTGCCACAGGTCCCTCACCGGATCCTTGAGGCGCGGGACGTCGCCGAGTGCGTCCTGCTCCATGAGCTGCAAGACGCCCGAGGTGGTGAAGTGGCGCAACAGGATCGCGGTCTCGTTCATGAGTGCATCCCCGACAATGACGTGCAGGCGACGCCAACGGGTGCCGTCCGCATGGGGCTCGTCACGTGTGTTCAGGATGCCCGTGTCGTGCATCGTCTCCCCGCTGATCACCTGGGACGTCAGGAAGGCCATTGGCGACAGCACGTACTTCCCCCGGAGGATGTCCCCCGCCCCCGTGTAGATTATTCGCGTGGACAGATGCGGCACCAGATCGCGGATGAAGCGGCTGGGCCAAGGCACGTCGCGGGAGACGCAATAGTTCTCGTGGGACCCATAGGAGGTCCCGTCCGGGGACGTGTTGTTCTTGAAGGCGTGGATCTTCGTGCTCCCGCCCGTGTACTTCTCCTCCATGACCCGGCGAAGCCAGTCCAGGATCTTCTCGCCGGCCTTCTCCCACACGACGACGTCGCGGAAGTTCGTCGTCTCCGGAGTGCTCACCTCAAAATGGCCCACGTCATAGTAGACGCGGGAGCCGTTCGTGACGAACTCCCCGGCGAGGTGGAGGTCGCTCTCCCTCAGGAGGTCCAGGGCGAGGGCGTGTGGGTCGAAGCCCATCGACCCCATCTTGCGGCAGAAGAGGGTGTATTCGTGCTCGGTCCCCTGGACCATCTTCTTCATCGGTCACCCGACCATCGGGTCCGCACCGGTCCGGAAGACCTCCCTCTGGCGCTTCTCGTACACGTACATCTCCGTGATCGCGTGCTCCTTGCTCTCTTCCTCGATCGCCATTTCGAGGTCCCGCTTCGTGAGGCCCTCCTTCTTGCGGTCCCCTTTCTTGAGAGTGATCACGCGCTTCACGTAGTTCTTCTTCGCCGTCTTCACAATCGCCTCGATGATCGCGCCGGAGATGATGTCCTTCCGCTTGACCGTCTTGATGGCTTCTGCGGCTTCGGCGTCGAGCTTGACCTTCACCCACTTGTTCTCACCGTAGAGCTCGTCGAGGACGTAGCGGCGCAGGCCCTCGATGGCGTCCTTGTGGCCGCCGAACTCCTTCTCGACCTCTTCGGCCACGGGCAAATCGTCCGTCAGGTAAATGCGGAGGATTTCCTCGGCGGCCCTGCGCTCCGGGCGCGGGATTTCGATGATCTCGTCGAATCGTCCCGGACGCAATAGGGCAGGGTCTACGAGATCCGCACGGTTCGTCGCTCCAATCACGAAGACGTCGCGGAGGCGCACGAGGCCGTCCATCTCGCTGAGGATCTGGGCGATGATGTTCTTGTGCACGCCGGACGTGTCCATCATGCCGCGCACGGTGAAGAGGGCCTCGATCTCGTCGAAGAAGACGATGCTCGGTTTCTTCTCGTGGGCCTGGCGGAAGATCTCCTTGATGATCCGCTCGCTCTCGCCCACCCACTTGGACAGGACGTCCGCGATGCTGACGTTGAAGAACGTCATGGCGTTCTCCGTGGCAATCGCCTTCACCAGGAGGGTCTTGCCGCAGCCAGGCGGTCCGTAGAGCATGATCCCGCGGGGCGCCTCCAGCTTGATCAGCGCGAAGAGCTTGGCCTCCTGGTACGGCAGCACGACGACGTCCTTGATCCGTTCGATGCACTCGGCGAGCCCGCCGATTTGGTCGTAGCCGACGTTGGGTTTCTCCCCGAGCAGGAGGGACTTGACCTCCAGGTTCGGGAGGATGTCCAGGACCTCCATCGTCGGAGGCAGGACGCTCACCTGGAACCCAGGCTTGAGCTTCTTGTACGTAGCCTTGTCGCAGCTGACGAGGCGTTTCTCCATGTCCCCCTCGATGCTGATCACGAGCTTGCCATCCATCATGTCGGCGACCTTCGCGATCACGCCTTCGTTCCGGACCGCGCTGCCCTCAACGATCGCGTAGGTCTGCGGGTGCACCCACACGTACTGCCCGATCTCGAGCTGGGTCTTCTCCACGAGACCCGTGGAAACCTTCAGCAATTCGGTCGCCCGAGCCACGACGGTCTGGTTCCCGTCCAGGTCCGGGCCCTCCTTCCGGACGACGTAGGCGTAGAGGAGCGGGGGCTGTTTGATCTTGTTGAACTTGTCCTCATAGGCTTTGAGGCGGTACTCCCGTTCCTCAATCTCGTACCGGAACGAGTGGAGGTCCCGCTCGTATTGCCGGCGGAGACGGTCCATCTTCTCTCCGAACTCGTCCCGCACGTCGTCCGCAGACTTCGGCGCCTTCTCGTCGCTTTCGTCGCTGGCCATTGGTTTCTCACCGCGGGCGGGCACCCGCAGTCGTTCCGGGACCTTGCGGCATCTCCCCTCGTCGCGCGACGCGAAGAAGGAAGACGGAGCTCAGTCCCATCCCTTGTTAGAAATTCGCACGTGACGTTAAAGCTTTTGTGCTGGGTATTGGACATGCGACGAACCCCCCGTTTCCCATGGGAAAAAGGCCGTTCCCGCACGAGAGGCGCAACCCTTTCTACAACCCTGTCGCCCGTTTCAATTTCGGTCGAGCGAAATCGCAACGGTATGGACGAAAAGACGAAATGCACGGAAACGGTCCCGGAGGCGTGGAA
>JBBSVS010000343.1:0-1031 GCA_038046665.1 Thermoplasmatota archaeon | reverse complement strand
GTTCGTCCACGGCACGCTTCGCGCCCCGCTGGGACGCCTCCGCGTAGAAGGACGTGAAGATCGCGCCGGGGATGATGTACAGCAACCCGGCGACGACCGACGCGATGTAGAAGTACGCCGCATTGGCGGCCCCCTGGCTCCCGAGGACGTTCAGGATCAACAACGGAAGGAGGAGGCTCCCCGCCGAGCCGATCGCGTTCGCGGTGTAGTTCCCCAGGCTGAAGCGGACCATGGGCCGGACTCGCTCGAGATCCACGTGGGGCCGCGGCCGGAACCCGGGCAGGATCCGCGGGACGAGCCAGAGAGCCTCGAGGAGGATGCTGATTCCGAACGCGATGGCGATGGCCATGAAGATGCCCAGCCGGCCGCTCGTCGCCACGAAGAGGGCGAAGAACACCGCGAAGGGGATCTTAAGGATCGAGAAGATGAGGGTCCGCCAGGTGAGGACCTCTGCGCGGCGCATCGCAAACCCCGTCTCGTCGAGGATGGGTGCGTAGGCCAAGGCCATGGCGGTCAGGAAGATCGCGACGGGATAGATGGGGTTCCACTGGATGAACGCGAGCTCCGTGGCCAGCCACGGAACGAAGACGAAGAAGACCACCGCGAGGACGAGGGATCCGAGCCCCACGATCGTAAGGCACGTGTTCACGAGGGAAACCTTCTGCTCCGTCTCCGGGAGGTACCGAATAAGGGCGGTGCCGAGTCCGAGCAGCCCGAGGGTGGACAGGAAGGAGACGGTCTGGAAGAGGGTGACGGCGTACCCGACGTCCTCCTTCGAGTACAGGCGCGCGACGATAATCCAGAAGAAGAAGCCCAGGGCCGACCCGATGATCGCGGAGAGCATGATGTAGACGGCATTCCGGTACAGGGGCGCCTTGAAATGCCCCCAGACGCGCCCGACGAACCCTTGCATCCGACCCAGGTTCCCTTCCATGCTTGTGTTCCCGCCCGAACGCGCCCGCGGCCGAAGAGGCCCTGGGAAATAAAGGCTTTGGCGGGCAACCCTAGGACGTGCGTCGGAGGGTTCCCGC
>JBBSVS010000342.1:0-2333 GCA_038046665.1 Thermoplasmatota archaeon | reverse complement strand
GCTGCTCGACGACCCGACGATCCTGAGCCCCGAGACGCGGGTGAAGGTGACGCCGCGGGCGGCGCGCGGCGTGGGCTGCGTCGAGGCGCCGCGCGGGACGCTCATCCACGACTACACCACCGATGCCGACGGCATCCTGACCAACGTGAACCTGATCGTGGGCACCACGCACAACAACGCCCCGATCAACATGTCGGTGACCCAGGCCGCCAAGAGCCTGATCCGCGGCGGCAAGTACGACCAGGGCGTGCTGAACACCGTCGAGATGTCCATTCGCGCCTACGACCCGTGCCTGTCGTGCGCCACCCATCGCCTGGACGGCAAGCTCGCGGTGCAGCTGGACATCCTCGACGCCGAGGGAGGGCTGATCGGCTCGTTGGCGAATTAGCGGCCCCGGACAGGGCTGGAGCGCGAAGCAGGCGGGAAAGGGGAAACCCCGTGTACGAGGATCTCCCTGACTTCTGCCGGAAGCCGACGCTGATCCTGGGCTGCGGCAACATCCTCTTCGGGGACGACGGCTTCGGGTGCGCGCTCGTCGAGCACCTGGAGGCCCACTGGCGTGTGCCTGACGAGGTGTGTCTGCTCGACGTCGGGACGGGGGTGCGCAAGCTGCTGTTTACGCTGTGCCTCAGCCCGGTCCGGCCCCGCCGCCTCCTGATTCTCGATGCCGTGGACCAGGCCCGGCCGCCGGGCGAGGTGTTCGAGATCGACCCCGGCGAGATCCCCGCCGTGAAGCTCGACGACTTCTCCATCCACCACGTCCCGACCTCCAATCTACTCCGGGATATCCGGGAGCACTGCGGGGTCGAGGTGCGGGTGCTCGCCTGCCAGACGGGCCCGCTCCCCGACGCGGTGCGTCCGGGGCTGTCGGACGCGGTGCGCGCCGCGCTGCCCCGGGCGGCCGAGTGGGTGGCACGAGAGTACTTCGGCGACGGGGAGTCCCCATCCCAGCGCAGGAGGCGCGTGTGCCAAGCCCGCCAGTGACCGTGGTCGCCGACGGGAAGAAGTTCATGTGGGACGGCGAGACGTACGAGACGAGAGACGCGGCGGAGCAGGCACGCCAGCGCTACGAACGGGACCGGTTCGAGGTGAGGTCCGTGGAACACGACGGCCGGTGCCTCGTGTACACGCGACGCAGAGTGCAGCAGGCCGCCGGCGCCGCGGACCAGGTGCCGGCTCGTGAGGGGCCGCCGCATGAGTAGCGTCGCGGTCCGAGTCCGTCCCTCGCTGCTGGCCGAGGTCCGGCGGCACGGCAAGTTCGATTCGGGCTGCCTCAACTGCGGCGGCTGCTCCGTCGTCTGCGAGGTGGCGTACGGCGATGTGACGTTCCCGCGCAGGCCCCTTCACCACGTCATTCTCGGCTTGAAGGATGCCGTCCTCGAGGGGCTGGAGCCCTGGCTGTGTCACGACTGCGGGGACTGCTCCCTCACCTGCCCGCGTGAGGCCGACCCGGCGGAGTCCATGCGGACGCTCCGCCGCTACCTGACGGGGCAGTACGACGGAACCGGTCTTGCCACGAGGATCCTCCGCTCCCGGGCCTGGCACCTGGGCTCGCTCGTGGCCGTGGGAGCCCTGGTCTTCGCCCTCCCCGTCTTCTATCACCTCTCCTGGGCCAAGCTGCCGCTCGGGATCTTCGCGACACCCCTGGGCGTGGGGCACATGTTCCCGAAGATCGCCTATTTCACGTGGATCGTGTACGCGCTCCCGGCGCTGCTCATGCTGTCCCACGTGTATCGGATGCAGCGCTTGACCATGGCGAGCTCGCGGGTGCCGATGCGCCACTACGTCGCCGAGGCCTGGACCATCCTCGTCCAGATGGTGACGCAGCGGCAGATGAGGAAGTGCCCGGCTGAGACCCGGGAGGCGCGTGCCTACGAGCGTTGGCTGCGGGGCGCGGAGACACCCGGCGTCGAAATCGTTCCGAGGCGGTGGCTCAAGCACTGGCTGATGGCGCTGGGCACGGTGATGATGGTCGTCCTGACGGCCGCGTTCCTTCGCTGGCTCCAGACGGACAACCTCTATCCCATCTATCACCCGCAGAGGTGGCTGGGCTACGTCGCGACGGTGTTCATCCTGTGGGGGACGACGGACATCCTCGTGCGTCGCGTCCGTCGCCCGAAGGAGAGCGTCTCCCGCAAGCGGGGCGCGCTCACTCTTCCGGTCCTCCTGTGGCTCACCGCCGTGAGCGGGATCGTGCTCCATGTGCTCCGGTACCTGGGCTTCGGACTCGCCGCCCACTATGCCTATGCCGTTCACCTCGCGATCTGCGTCCCGATGATCGTCGTGGAGGTGCCCTTCGGCGAGTGGGCCCACATGATCGATCGGCCTCTGGC
>JBBSVS010000341.1:1158-3451 GCA_038046665.1 Thermoplasmatota archaeon | reverse complement strand
GTTCCCGCACCACGAGGCGGAGATCGCCCAGGCGGAGACCTTCACCGGCGTCAAGCCGTTCGTCAAGGTCTGGATGCACGGCGGCATGCTCATGGTGAAGGGGGAGGAGATGCACAAGTCCCTGGGCAACTTCTGGGCCACGGTGGACGCCCTGAAGCTCTGGGATCCCGAGGTGATCCGCTTCTTCTTCCTGAATGCCCACTATCGCTCGCCGATCGACTTGACCCCCGAGGCGATCGAGGAGGCCGGGCGGTCCTACGCGCGGCTCCGGGAGACCGGCCGCAACACGGACGCGGAGCGCCGGCGGGCCGCGGAGAAGGGCAAAGCGGACGCCGATCTGAGGGCCGCGACCCACCGGGCCCTGGAGGCCTTCGACGCGGCGATGTCGGACGACTTCAACACGCGCGAGGCCCTCGCGGCGATCTTCGAATACGCGCGGACCGTGAACAAGGCCCTCGAGGCCGGCGCGGGGAAGGACGCCCTCGACGGCGCCGCGGAGGCGTTCCGCACGTTCGGCGACGTGCTCGGCCTGTTTCGCCAAGAAGGCACCGCGGCGGGTCTCGTGGACGGGCTCATGGGCCTGCTCGTCACGCTGCGCGAGGACGCGCGGAAGCGCAAGGACTTCGCGACCGCGGACCGCATCCGAGAGGCCCTCGCGAGCGCGGGGATCGTGCTCGAGGACACGAAAGACGGCGTGCGCTGGAAGCGGAAATAGCGGGACGCATTTCGGTGCGCCGAGACGACTTCCAACGTGGTCTCAGAGATGAGAATGACCGGGCGTCTTCGACCGTGCCACAGTATTTAAACAAACTTGTCCAAAACGACCCCCTGCCAAGACCCCGTTTTTCTCCATAAGAACCGCCTCAGAACGTTTATAAAGGCCCTCCGCATACGCAACGTGTCCGAACGGATGGGGTGCGCGAGGCACTCACAATTACGATTCAGAAGGTTGCAGTTTAGATGGCAGAAGAGGCCTCTCAGCCCAAGGAAACGACGGAGTACCTTTCCGATCAGATCCAGGTCCTCGAGGGCCTGCAGGCCATCCGCAAGCGGCCCGCGATGTATATCGGCAGCGTCGACGCGCGAGGCCTGCACCACCTCGTCCACGAGGTCGTCGACAACTCGATCGACGAGGCCATGGCCGGGTTCTGCAAGAACATCCAGCTCACGCTCAACCCCGACGGCTCGGTGACCGTCGCGGACGACGGACGCGGCATCCCCGTGGACGTCCACCCGAGGTACGGCGTGCCTGGTGTCGAGCTCGTCCTGTCGCGCATGCACAGCGGCGGGAAGTTCGAGCACAAGATGTACCGCGTGTCCGGCGGCCTGCACGGCGTCGGGCTTTCCGTGGTCAATGGCCTGAGCGAGTGGCTCGAGGTCCGCGTGCGCCGGGAGGGGAAGGAGCACCGGATGCGCTTCGGGCGGGGCGTGAAGACGTCCGACCTCGAGGTCGTCGGCACGGCGGAGGGCACGGGGACGATCATCACGTTCAAGCCGGACGCCCAGATCTTCGAGACGATCGAGTTCGACTATGACACCCTCGCCGCCCGATCGCGGGAGCTCGCCTTCCTGAACGCGGGCCTGACGATCATCATCGTGGACAAGGTCCACGACCGCGGGGACGTCTTCCAGTTCCAGGGCGGGATCGCGGAGTACGTGAAGTGGATCAACCGCGCGAAGACGCCGCTCCACCCGGACCCCATCCGCTTCACGAAGGAGTCCGATGGGGTCTTCGTCGAGGCGGCCCTCCAGTACCATGACGCATACAACGAGTCCGTCTTCACCTTCGTGAACAACATCGACACCGTGGAAGGCGGCACGCACCTCGTCGGATTCAAGGCCGGACTCGCGCGGACCTTCAACAACTACGCGAAGGAGAACAAGTACCTCAAGCAGGGCGACAGCCTCGAGGGCGACGACGTCCGCGAGGGCCTCACCGCGATCCTTAGCGTGAAGATCCCCGACCCCCAGTTCGAGGGCCAGACGAAGATGAAGCTCGGGAACTCAGAGGTTAGGGGGATCGTCGAATCCGCGGTCTACGAGAAGCTCACGGAGTTCTTCCTAGAGAACCCGAAGGTCGCGGAGATCTGCATCGGGAAGGCGGTGCTCGCGTCCCAGGCACGGGAGGCCGCCCGGAAGGCCCGTGAGCTCACGCGCCGCAAGGGTCTCCTGGAGGGCTTCAACCTCCCTGGCAGGCTCGCAGACTGCCAAGAGCGCGACCCCGCGAAGTCCGAGCTCTACATCGTCGAAGGCCCGTCCGCCCGCGGCCGCGCGACGCCGGGCCGCCGGCCGG
>JBBSVS010000341.1:0-1148 GCA_038046665.1 Thermoplasmatota archaeon | reverse complement strand
GCTCATCACGGCTATCGGCGGTGGCATCGGCGAGGAGTTCGACCTTTCGAAGGTCCGTTACCACCACATCATCACGATGAGCGTGGACGCGCAAGAGATGTGCTTTGTCCGCCGACGGGACGGTCCGGCGGAACTCGTTCGTATCGGACCCTTCATCGACGCCTGCATCGACGGCTCGCGGAAAGCCTCGGACTACGAGGTCCTCTGCTTCGAGCGGCGGACCCGCCGGACAACCTTCAAGCCTATCCGGGCTGCCATCCGCCACCCGATTGAGGAGGACTTGCACGAGTTGCGAACGCGATTCGGACGGAAGGTCCGGGTGACGTCTTCCCACAGCGTCTTTGTCTGGAAGGACGGCAAGATACAACTCGAACGGGGCGACAGGCTGCGGAAGGGGGATTTCGTCATCATCCCTCGGAGAATCCCCCTGGTGGCGACGGCGCCGGTGCAGGTCGACCTCGTGGACGCGTTTGCGCGCCGCGCTCCTGACCTGCGATCGTCCATCTGGCTCCATGGTCCCGGAGTCGAACGGTACTTGCAAAGCCGGGTCGTCAAGGGGATGGATCCCTTGCACCCGCTACTCCAGTACCGCGTCGAGGCCCCCACCGACCTTCGCGCGGAACTGAAGGCGATCCGCGAGGATCGCGGCATCACCCAATGGGACGTGTGCGCCGCGACGGGCGCGAAGCAGGCGTGCACGGTGTCGGAGTGGGAGAGAGGCGACACGTTGCCCAACGTGTCCCAGTTCGAGTCCTACCTCCGGACGATTGGCGTCGGCAAGGAAGGAATCTTCCGTCGAATCCGCGTCCGCATGCCCCACCTCGAGTGGGTGTGGCGCCAGCAGTACAACGACAGCGGGCACAATCGAGTGAGGTCGTGGCTTCGGCTCAACGACATGGACCAGGGCGCGGCACACGCCCTCCCGGTCGGTGGGATTCGAATCGCGGCCGAGCACCATGGAGATCGCGGTGTCCATCGCTTCTTGCCGCTCGACGAACGGCTCATGACCGTCTTGGGGTTCTTCGTCGCCGAAGGTTCAATTTCGAAGAGGAACGGCATCAGCTTCGCTTTCGGACCGTCCGATGGACCGATCATCGGGGAAATCCAGCGTTCCTTCGAGGAACTGTTCGGCGCGAGGAGCTCCGTGT
>JBBSVS010000340.1:0-2540 GCA_038046665.1 Thermoplasmatota archaeon | reverse complement strand
TTCCCTCTCGGTTCTCAGGCAGCGAATCACGTTGGTGCTCCCCAACAGCGGAGCCAACGTGCGTCCTCAGGGTATAAGGTTGATTGGACGCTCATGGAACGGATCGCGTTAGCGATAAATACTATCTAGATAGTAATCCAAAGTTAGGCCCAAAACGTCCGTTCACCGATGCAATCTGCATGGTAACTATCATTATCATATGGTAATCGAAGTCGCCACCCTCTCGACCAGAGAGCGGGCGTCCTGGTGTCTACAGCACCCTCCCCAACTTGGTCCTCAGTTCGCTCCAGCGGACGCCACGCCGTTCCAGGACAGCACGCTTGCGCGCCAACTGGTGCATGGCCCTCCGGAACGGCGTTTCGAAACGATGCTCCGTAACCACGGATTCAAGGAAGTCCACATCCACTGTACACGCCATGAGGATGGACGCAAGGTCGTAGTAGTCCTTCCAGGCCTTCTGCTGAAGGAAGAAGGGGTCGAACGTCCTCTTCGCGTCGTGTTCGCGGTCCAATGCCGCTTTTGCTTTCAAGACGAGGAGGACCTCGGGTCGCGGAACGTAGAAGTCGACCCCTTCAAAGGTCGCGGGGACCGAATGATCGAATCCCAGCTGCCAAGGGACCTCGACGGTGCTACCATGGAGGCGGTTCGGGTCCGCCGCCGTCGCCACATCGAGGTAGACCCGCTCATCACCCTTCGAGGTCCGGACCACCAGGGCGTATCGTTCCTCGAACTCGGAAAGGCGTTCGCGCTCGTACCCGTGGGTGAGCAGGTAGAGATTCACCAGACGGTCCTTGTTCCTGCGATCGGGAAAGGTCCAGATCCACATCGCGGGAACCAAATCCCGTGGGATTGTAGTGGAACACCGCCCACCCTCCAACAAGGAGGGGATGGTGGCCCACATGCCGGTTGAACCACGCCCCGACCCGGAGGAGCTCGCGGTACGACGCGTTCGTGAACTCCTCGTAGTACAGATCCTCGAACCTCAGAGCTCGACCCCCCAGAGTTCCTTGATCAAATCCCGGGCGGCATAGGCTCTCCCGTCCCCGAAGAGGTCCACGACCGTCTGGACCTTTGTGGTGTAGTGCCCCTTGCGACTCCGCACCGCGAAGCCATTCGCTTCGAGACGACGCAAGATCTGCGCCGCCGCCATCGGTTCCACGGCCCGCCTCCCGTGGGTCCTCACCTGCAGCGTGTAGCATCCGACACGGGTCATGCCCTCCTTCCACCTCGAGAGCTCGGTGCGGAGGGAATCGACACTATCAGGACCGACGCCCTCGAAGGCGTAGAAGGAAACCTCATCGGGGCGGTAGAAACGGCTGTAACGTTCCAGGGCCGTGCCGAGACAGAACACGATGGGTCGCTCGGCGAGATGGGCGATGGCCTTCGACCTCGACACGTCCAAGGCAAGCGTGAAGCGGCGGAGGCGGCTCAACGGGCGGAAGAGGCTGATCGCGCGGACGAGGCCGACCGGGTTCACGAGGACGTAGGCCTCCCCGGGTCGCCCACGGGTTCCCCGCTGCGCCGACGTGCCGCGCTCGACGAAGCCATTGTCTTCGAGCCAACGGAGCACGCGATGGACGTGGACGGAGGAGACCGGCAGGCCCTTGGCGATCTCCTGCGGCGTCCCCTGACGTCGCGCGAGGATTGCGAGGAGCACCGTGTAAGTCGCGGGAGCGCTCACGTCCATTTTATTACCTATTTAAGTCTTTTAATCCTATTTAGGGAATAAAATACGCGTAGATAAAGGCCTCGGTGTGGTGGCCGAATGAAAGAACAACCACCGGAAGCCACCTACACGACCTTCTTCCGAAACGCGAAGACAGCCAGGGCGATGAGCACGACGATCCACACGGCCATGGCCACGGGCCCGCTCCAATCGGGGAGACCAGGTAGGCGTTCACGGCCGGGCGGACGTCCCCGTCCATCGTGACAACGAGGCCCCAGTCCACACGGGCGACGTCCTTCACGCCCTTCACGGAGAGGAGGCCGCGGAGGGCGGAGTCGGGGACGTCGTGGGCTTCCACGAGGGCCTTCGTCGTGCCGGAGCCGCCGATGCGGGCCTCGATCGCCTGGGTCGTGCCCGTGGCGACGATCCGGCCCTTGTGGATGACGCCCAGATGGGTGCAGGTCTGGGCGACCTCGGAGAGGATGTGGGACGAGAGGAAGATCGTCTTGCCCTCCCGGTTGAGGCGCTTCATGAGGTTGCGGAAGAAGATGATCCCGTAGGGGTCGAGGCCGCCCGCGGGCTCGTCGAGGATGAGGACGGGCGGGTCGTGGAGGAGCGCCTGGGCGAGCCCGAGTCGCTTGAGCATGCCGTGGCTGTAGGCCTTGACCTTCTTCGTGCGCTCGTCGCCCAGGCCGACGAGGTCGAGGAGCTCCTCCGTGCGGGCTTTGCGCTCGATGGCCGGCATGTGATAGAAACGGCCCCAGTAGTCCAGGTGCTGCTCTCCCGTCATGGTGGGGTAGTAGCCGGGGACCTCGGGCATGTAGCCGATCGAGGCCTTGACCTCGAGGGGATCGGCGAGGATGTCGTGGCCCGC
>JBBSVS010000339.1:0-3060 GCA_038046665.1 Thermoplasmatota archaeon | reverse complement strand
CTACGACGACGCGAACCTCGACCCAGGCTCCGCCTACAAGAACTGCGGACCCGCCGGTACGGTCGAGGTCCCCGACGGCGACTGGCCGTATACCGGCCGCGGCAACAGCGTGGCCCTCGGCTCACCGGTCGTTGGTGATCATCTCTTCCCCTTCTACGTCTTCAGAATCGACGGCGGGACAGAGGGCAGCTACTTCTCGACCGCCGTCTGTCGTGACCCCCGCATTATGAGAATCGCATCCCGTAGCCTTTGACCGCCCGCCGTCGTTATCCTTCCCCTGATCGTCGAGTCCCCAGGGAGCAGAAAGAGCGACGGCCCCGGGCATTTTTGTTGAGAAGCCCCGGAGCCGTCTTGAGGGTACGCGGTGGTCCACGTACTTGCCGTGGAGTCTACACGCTACCCCGAGGTTTTGGCGAGCGCAGACGACGCGATTCTTCGCGGTTGTGTGTGCGCGCGCTGCGGCGCGGATCAGCTTACCCTGACCGGCAGCTGGGTTCAGCGGAGCGTGCAGACTGCCTCGGGCCATGGGCGGCTGGGTATCCGGTTGGCCCGCTGTCGATTGTGTCGTGCGCGCGAGCGTGTTCTGCCTTGCGATCTGCTTCCGGGCAAGTCCAATGACGTCACCAACGTTCTGGGGGCGGTGGCGGAAGTTCAACAGGGAGTGGCGATTGCAGCGGTGGCCCGCCGCCACGGAGTCTCTCGGGCCTGCGTTCGCAAATGGACGGGGGGGCTGGTACAGCGGGTCTTCGACCTGGCGCTCCTCTATCGTCATCGCGCGGTTCTCGTGCGCGGTTCTCCCCCGCAGCAGAGCGTTTTGGTTCGCTTCTGGATCTTCGCCAGTCGAGCCGGACCCGAGTTCCCCCGAGAGAGCCTGGCGGCTTTGTTCCCCGGTAAAGAGACGGACGAGCGTGTTCGTGCCCTGCAAGCGCTCTTTGCCGTGCTCGACCGTTTGGGAGGGGTGAGCTCGACTGCACGGCTCGGTGCCGAGCTGTTCTCCCAGGCGGTCCTGCTGTTCCGCGGGGCCCAAGTGGACACGTCGAGTTCCATCGTTTTCTCCTCGCCGGTCGGCGATGCTGGGTCCCATGGGAGAGAAGAGACGCCCCGCGCCGAAGGAGATCGCCTTCTGGCGCTACGAGCAGATCGAGGAAGCGCTCGCTCCCGGTCTCCATCGCGAAGCTCGCGGCCTGATCCTGCGCCGGATGAGCCGGACTCCGGTCCGCTGGCCTTCGGGCGTGACCCAGCGGATCTCGATCGCCACTCTCTATCGCTGGATCGAGTTTCATGGCCAGGGGGGTCTCGAGGCCCTCCAGCCCCAACCGCGCAAAGACCGCCAACAGCCGCGGCGAGAGCTCCCCGAAGAAGTGGTCGCAGAGGCGGTCCGCCTTCTGAGCGCGGATCCGGGGATGTCGTTGACCTTCCTCTTGGAGGTTCTCGACGCGCAGTTCGGAAAAAACAAGGTTGCGCGCTCGACCTTGCAGCGACGTCTGGCCGCCCATCCGGACTACCCGCGGATCCAACGGGCCAAGACGCGGACCCGACGACGGACTCGCTTCGTCGCCCGAGCCCCTCACGAGATCTGGCAGACCGATGCCAAGGGACCGTTTCCCGTGCGGCTCATGGGTGGCCGAGAGATCAAAGTCCACGTGCTGAGCATCCTCGACGACGCGACCCGTGCGGTGCTCGCGGCCATCATCACTTCTTCGGTCGGCCTCGGGGCCGCGGTGCGTACCTTCCGCCAGGCGGCGCTGCGCTGGGGGCTGCCGAAACGACTCTATGCCGATCGCGCCTCCATCTTCGACGCGAAGGCCTTTCGCCAAGGACTGGCCGAGCTCGGCTCTCACCGGATCTGGACCCGTCCGCGCAACGCTCCCGTGCGCGGAAAGATCGAAGCCTACCATCGCGTGCTCGGACTCTGGTTCACCGAGAGACTCGCCACCCAGGAGATCGTGGACCTCGTTCATCTGCAGCAGCTCCTCGATGGGGTCCTGGCCCGCCTCTATCAACCGCACAAACATCGCGGCTTGAAGAGGAGTCCCGAGCAAGCCTTGGGCGGGCAGGTCTCTTCCCGCGCCGTCTCTCCGACCCGGCTCTACGATGCCTTCCGCCAGGAAAAGCGGCTCAAGGCGCATCCGACCACGGGTGAGGTCGAGATCGACCAGACCCTCTACCTGGTGCCGGAGGATCTGCGGGGCCGGCGACTCCTCTTCCTCCTCGATCCCGCTGCGGAGGTGCCTGCGCTCGTCGTCCATCCCGAGAGCGGAGAACACCTCGCTCTCCGCATCGCCGCCGTCCAGCCGAAGCAGGCTTCGCCGAGCGAAGAGCCCAAGCGCTGGGGGCCGGGTCCGCTGCAAGCGATCTACGACAGCTGGCGTGGGCAGCGCCGTCCTCTGGCCGAGCCCGGCTTCGGCCTGCCCGAGATCTATGCTCTGCTCGGACAGCTCGCCGGCCGCCACGTTCCGCAGACCGACGCCGAGGCGGCCCTCGTCCAACGCCTCTATCGGGAGATCGGGCCCTTCACCCGAACCGCGACCGAAACCGCCTTCGCAGCGATCGCTCGAGAGCTCGGAGCGGGACGGCCCATCCAGACCTACCTCGATGCACTCGCGCGTCGCGTGGAACCTCCCCATTCCAACCCACAAGGAGAACGCTCATGAAACGTCCCTCTTCCCATCCGTCTGCGTCCGAGCCTCTGACGGCAGCCGAGCCCAACCCGAGCCCGTTCCCGTATGCCGACTTCGTCGAAGCCAAGAACGCTCTGCAACGGGCGCTCCGGGGGAAACGGTTTTATGGACTCGTCGCCGGTGCTTCCGGTACGGGGAAGACCTCGCTGTTGCGCGAGATCTCCGTCGATCTCGATCGACACCGCCATCACCTCCTCTACATCTCCTCGTCCAAGGCATCGCTCGTCGGCGTCCTCCGCTGCCTTGCCCAGACCCTCCACGTCAGCCCCCGACGGTCTTACCTCGAGACCGTGCACATCCTCGCCGAAGCGATCCGGGCGCAGACCGCTCACCTCCTGCTCTGGATCGATGAGGCCGATCAAGTGGAAACCGACACGTT
>JBBSVS010000338.1:0-2512 GCA_038046665.1 Thermoplasmatota archaeon | reverse complement strand
TGTAGGTCGAACAGATTGCTCAATTTCTTGGTCATATTTTGACCTCCTTTTCAGGAGGTTGGGTATAGTCACCCTTCAATGTCCCGTAAGAAGCGGAGGGACGAGGGTTCTGGACACTGGACTTGGGGAAGGGTGCGATGAAGAAGACGAGAAGGAACAGGGTCAGGGGCAGGACCATCAAGAGATCCCGTCGTTGTTCTTGCGCCTCGAGCTGAACTCGTGCGCGGCGAAACCGGAGGCTCGCGAAGATTCCCTCCGCGCGTATTCCTTCAGGGGCTGCGGCCAATCCACCGCGAGATGGTAGTGACAGCATATAGCGATTTGCCGCGGGGACCGTGTCCATAGCGCTCCTTGTCTCGCCTTGCATCGAGGCGGGGAACTACGGAGGCAAGGGAGGTCCGATCCACAAGGCCGCTGTCGTCGGCGACACGGTCGGCGATCCCTTCAAGGACACCGCCGGGCCGTCGTTGCACATCCTCGTGAAGCTCCTGTCGACGATTACCCAGGCCATGGCACCCCTCTTGGTGTGAAACGGCTGCACCCCGCTGAATATCCCATCCAGACAAAGGTGCGCGGCAACGCCGCCGGGAGCGCGAGAATCGGACGCGGATTTCTTCAGGACGCGGACACCATTTCGCGAACCAAATTGACGTCCGTGGGCGAGCGTCGGATTCGATCGCCCCGGACCCGTTCGAAGCTAAAGGCCTAAATAGCGGGACCCGGTTCGGTCGGGAGCCGATTCTCATGTATCAACGGGTTCAGCGGGAGGATGTGGTCCGCATTCCTCCGCAACGCCTCGGTGAGGACATCGACGCCGTCGCGCGGGAGCTCACGCGGACCACCCTCGAGGGCAAGATCGGGCCGGACAAGACCCTCACCCTGATCGCGAGCAACATCCAGCGCCTCGGCGAGGGACGCATCGTCCACGGGGACGGCGCGGTCTACCAGACTGTGAGGTACGATGCCCTCGCCTTCGCGCCGCAGCTCCAGGAGGTCGTCGACGGGACCGTCGTCGAGATCCTCAAGTTCGGCGCGTTCGTGCGATTCGGCCCGCTCGACGGGCTGCTGCACATTTCCCAGGTCATGGACGACCGCGTGGACGTGGACGAGGAGGGCCAGCGGCTCATCGGGAAGGACACGAAGCGGGAACTGCGGATTGGCGACAAGGTCCGCACGCGAATCGTGGCCGTCTCCCTGAACGAGCGGGCGCCCCGGGAGTCGAAGATCGGCCTGACGATGCGTCAACCGTCCCTCGGGAAGCTCGAATGGATCGAGGAGGACCGCGCCCGCGCGGAAGGCCGAGGCAAGAAGGGCAAACGGAGCTGAGCTCATGGTCGTCAGGATTCCCAAGGCCTGCAAGAACTGCTCTCACATCACGGACGAGGACAAGTGCCCGCTCTGCGGGAACGAGACCTCGAAGGACTGGCAGGGCTACGTGATCATCGTGGACCACCCGCGGTCCGAAATCGCGAAGAAGATGGGGGTCCATGTCAACGGGAAGTTCGCCCTACGCGTTCGCTGAATTCGCGAACGCCAGGCTGACGCTCCCCGGATCCCTGCGTGAGAACCTCAAATGGCCCATGGGCCCGCTCGTCCAGGGGCCCGACGTGCTCGGCGCGCTCGGTGCCGCGAGTCCCGTCGTGAGCGTCGGCGACTTCTGCACCCTCGACCTCATCGCCCGCGGACGCACCCCGGACATCTGCCTCGTGGACTTCAAGACGAAGCGCCAGGAGGATCCGGAGCTGCGCGAGGCGTTCGCACGCATCCCCGCGAAAGTCCTGCGGCTGAACAACCCCGCGGCCACGATCACCCCGGAGGCGTGGGCGGTCCTGTCCGAAGCCTTTAAATCGGAGGAGCGGGTACGCGTCGAAGTCCGGGGTGAAGAGGACCTTCTCGCCCTGGTCTGCATCGCCCTCGCGCCGGAGACCGCGGCCGTGCTCTACGGCATGCCGTCCCAGGGCGTGGTGGTCGTGAAGGCGGACCAGGCGGCGAAGGCGAGGGTCCTCGAGGTCTTCCGGCGCATGGAACGGTAGAGCATGGAAGTCCAGGTCCTCGCCAAGAGGGAGAACCCCCTCCTCAAGCGGACGGAGGTCACCTTCAAAGCCATCCACAGGTCCGAGCCCACCCCGAGCCGCGATGCGCTCCGGACCGAGCTCGCGAAGCAGCTCAAGGCCTCTAAGGAACACGTGATCGTCGACCACGCCGCCTCGTCCTTCGGCCGGTTCGAGACGATCGGGTATGCCAAGATTTACAAGTCCAAGGAGGAGGCCCTCCTCGTCGAGCGCAGCTACATCCTCGTGCGGAACAGGCTCAAGGAGCCCGAGGCCAAGGAGGCCAAGGCCGGCGCGAAGGCCGAGAAACCCGCCAAGGCGGAGAAGCCCGCGGCGAAGGCGGAGGCCCCCAAGGCCGAGACGAGGCCCGAGGCCAAGCCGGAGCACAAGGAAGAGAAGAAGCCCGCCGAGAAGCACGAGGAGAAGAAGGCGGAGAAGAAGGAAGCGAAGCCTGAGGCGAA